>JBFHKK010000008.1:0-18585 GCA_041595475.1 Pseudomonas sp.
ATATCCGCAACTTCCTCATGCAGCGCGACTTCCTCGAAGTGGAAACGCCTATGCTGCAGAGCATCCCCGGCGGCGCCGCGGCCAAGCCCTTCGAGACCCACCACAACGCCCTGGACATGCAGATGTTCCTGCGCATCGCCCCGGAGCTGTACCTCAAGCGCCTGGTGGTCGGCGGCTTCGAGAAGGTCTTCGAGATCAACCGCAATTTCCGCAACGAGGGCGTCTCGACCCGGCACAACCCCGAGTTCACCATGCTCGAGTTCTACCAGGCCTACGCCGACTACGAAGACAACATGGACCTGACCGAGGAGCTGTTCCGCGAGCTGGCCCAGCTGGTCCTGGGCAGTACCGACGTGCCCTACCAGGGCAAGGTGTTCCACTTCGGCGAGCCCTTCGCCCGCCTGTCGGTGTTCGAGTCCATCCTCAAGTTCAATCCGGATATCTCGGCCGAGGATCTGCGCGACCTCGACAAGGCCCGCGCCATCGCCAAGAAGGCCGGCGCCAAGGTGCTCGGCTTCGAGGGCCTGGGCAAGCTGCAGGTGATGATTTTCGAGGAGCTGGTCGAGCACAAGCTGGAGCAGCCGACCTTCATCACCCAGTACCCCTTCGAGGTCTCGCCGCTGGCCCGGCGCAACGATCAGGACCCGAGCGTCACCGATCGCTTCGAGCTGTTTATCGGCGGCCGCGAGATCGCCAATGCCTACTCCGAGTTGAACGACGCCGAGGACCAGGCCGAGCGCTTCCACGCCCAGGTGGCGGACAAGGACGCCGGCGACGATGAGGCCATGCACTTCGATGCCGACTTCGTCCGCGCCCTGGAATACGGCATGCCGCCGACCGCCGGCGAGGGCATCGGCATCGACCGTCTGGTCATGCTGCTGACCGACGCGCCCTCGATCCGCGACGTGATTCTCTTCCCGCACATGCGCCCCGAGGCCTGAGTGCTTGAGCCAAGCCGCCGCCAGGCGGCTTTTTGTTGGCCCCGGATGGCTTTATCCTGAAAAGAGCAGCGGCCCGCGTGGCCCTTGCCTCGAATCCGTCTGAGGATTTACTGGTGACTCCCAAACCCACCAAAGACAATGCCGCCGGCGTGGCCCATGCCGTGGCCGAGAGCGTTCAGTACCAGGGACGCAAGGCCAGTCGCAAGCGCAGCGAGTTGCGCCGTCAGGCGATCCTCGATGCCGCCATGCGCATCATAGTGCGCGAGGGCGTGCGCGCCGTACGCCATCGCGCGGTGGCGGCCGAGGCTGAGGTGCCGCTCTCGGCCACCACCTATTACTTCAAGGACATCAACGACCTCATCACCGACACCTTCGCCCAGTTCGTCGAGCACAGCGCCGCCTACATGGCCAAGTTCTGGAGCCGCACCCAGGGCGTGCTGGAGGAGATGTTCGGTCGTCTCGACGGCAGCCCGGAGGCGCGCCGCGCCATGGCCGACGAGATTGCCCGGCTGGCCGTGGAGTACGTGCGCTATCAGGTGCTCAACCGCCGCGATCATCTGCTGGCCGAGCAGGCCTTCCAGCAGGAGGCCTTGCTCAACCCGCGGCTGCACGAGCTGGTGCGCGCCTATGGGCAGATCCTCACCCAGGGCGTGGTCCAGTTCTTCGAGGTGCTCGGCTCGCAGCAGCCGCAACAGGATGCCAAGCTGCTCACCGCGATCATCCTGCGTATGCAGTACGAGGGCTTGCTGGAGGAGGTCGAGGACCTGGACGGCGAGGCCATGCTGGCCACGCTCAGGCGTTATATGTACCTGGTCTTGGAGCTTCAGGCATGATGGAGTCCTGGCCTGGGTTCTTGCGCATAAAAGTTTCATGCGCTTGAGTTATAAAGGATGACTGGCTGAAAGCTGTCCGCGTGGCCGCCGACGGGGCCGCAGCCCTGACGGCGAGCCGCCCAAGACGCGGCACCAAGTGGGTGCACAAGGAGAACAGAATGGAACTGTGGCGTTTGCTGTTGGCCTTGCCCTTGTTGCTGTTGAGTGGCTGCCTGGTGACCTTCGAGGATCCCATTCCGGCCAACGAGGCGGCGCCCATTCCCCTGCTCGGCGAGTGGGCGCGCACCAACGAATGGGGCGAGCAGCGCTACCTGCAGGTCAGCCGTGCCGGCAGCAATGTCTACAAGGCCGTCACCTACCAGGACAGCCCGGACAATCTCGCCAGCCTCGAGGAGTACGGTTTCACCGTGTCCCGCCACGGCAGTCGCTGGTATCTGTCGGCCGGCCTGCCCAAGCGCCTGGGGGGCAACTTCGCCATCGCCGGTTTCGAGCTGACCACCGGCAACGAGCTGGTGATCTACAGCCTGGACGTCGAGAGCATCCTTGGCGAACTGGAGCGCGGCCTGCTCGCAGGCGAGCGAGTCGAGACGGCGCAGGGCGACGGCGTGCTGATCAGCAGTCCGCTCGAGGAGGTGTTCGCCTACCTCGATGACCCGGCCAATTCGGATGTCTTCGTCGAAGTGGCGCGCTACCAGCGGGTCGGCCGCTGAAAGACGTGATTAGGCCCATCGGGGCGAGCATGGGGAGCAGATGAACAGCCTGATCGAGTTGGATGATTATCAGCTGACGGTGCGCGCGCTGTCGGATCGCCTGGTCGAGGCGCAGACGCCGATCCGCGTGCTGGATGCGGTGAAGTGGGACGACAACGTCCGCGAGAGCTTTCTCAAGCACAAGGGCAAGGCGTTGCCGGCGGTCGATCGCGACTACTACCTGAACCGTCCGCTGGCCTTCGATACCGCGGCCAAGAAGCTGGAGTTCCAGAACATCGAGCGCGACATCACCCGCCAGCTCGGTCAGTTCAACCCGGTCGGCCAGATCATGCGGCGCATGTGCCGCGAGTACCGCATGGTGATCCGCATGCTCGAGGCGCGCGGCACCGAGGACTTCGGCCTGATTTCCCAGGAACTCTATGGCGCGGCCTCCGACGCCTTCCACGCCGGCGACCCGACCCTGTCCGATCTGGGCCTGATGTTCTCCGAGTTTCTGAACAACATCGACGATCGCGGCGATCTCAAGGACGAGCCCAAGAGTCTCACCGCCAAGGATGCCGTCGACCTGCTGCAGCGCCGGCTGAACAAGGTGTTCGGCGAGGCCGAGGAGACCATTCGGGTGTTCGAGTCCGATGGCATCCTCGCCGATGCGGCGGCCGGCGCCGACTACATCAAGATCCGCACCGACGCCCTGTTCAACGAGCGCGACGTGCGCGCCCTGGAGATGCACGAGGGGCTGGTGCACGTGGCCACCACCTTGAACGGCCAGAACCAGCCGATCTGCACCTTCCTGGCCAAGGGCCCGCCCTCGTCCACCGTGACCCAGGAGGGCCTGGCCATCTTGATGGAGGTGATCAGCTTCGCCTCCTACCCGACGCGCCTGCGCAAGCTGACCAACCGCACCCGCGCCATCCATATGGCCGAGGAGGGCGCCGACTTCCTCCAGGTGTTCGATTTCTACCGCGAGCAGGGCTTCAGCGCCGAGGACAGCTATGCCAACGCCAGCCGCGCCTTCCGTGGCTCGACCCCGACCGGGCTGCCGTTCACCAAGGATCTGTCCTACCTCAAGGGTTTCATCCTGATCTACAACTACATCCAGCTGGCCGTGCGCAAGGGCAAGCTGGAGCAGATCCCGCTGCTGTTCTGCGGCAAGACCACCCTGGAGGACATGCGCACCCTGCGCCAGCTGGTCGACGAGGGGCTGGTGGTGGCGCCCAAGTACCTGCCGCCGCAGTTCAGCGATCTCAACGCCCTGTCGGCCTGGATGTGCTTCTCCAACTTCCTCAACCACCTGAGCCTGGACCGGATAGAGGCGGACTACGCCAATATCCTCTAGGGCCTGGCGCCGGCGGTGAACTCAGGAGTGCCGATGCCCAGTCGTCCGCTCGACTACGAAATCCTCGGCGCCTCGGCGCAGTGCGTCGAGGTCATCCTGCAACCCGGTGAGGCGGTGATCGCCGAGGCCGGGATGATGAACTACATGAGCGAAGGCGTGCGCTTCGAGACGCGCCTGGGTGACGGTTCGGCCAGCGGCGTGCTGGGCAAGCTGTGGAGCGCCGGCAAGCGCATGCTGACCGGCGAGTCGCTGTTCATGACGCATTTCTCCAATGCCGGCCGCGCGCCGGCGCGGGTTGCCTTCGCCGCCCCCTATCCGGGCACCGTGGTGCCCATTGACCTGGCCCAGGTCGGTGGCCGGCTGGTCTGCCAGAAGGACGCCTTTCTCTGCGCCGCCCACGGCACCGCGGTCGGCATCAGCTTCAGCAAGCGCCTGGGTGCCGGCTTCTTCGGCGGCGAGGGCTTCATTCTGCAGAAGCTCGAGGGGGACGGCCTGGCCTTCGTGCATGCCGGCGGCAGCGTGATCCGCAAGGAGCTCAAGGGCGAAACCCTGCGCGTGGATACCGGCTGCCTGGTCGCCTTCGGTCCCGGTGTCGACTACGACATCGCCCTGGCCGGAGGCCTCAAGAGCATGCTGTTCGGCGGCGAGGGCATAGTGCTGGCGACCCTCAAGGGCACTGGCAGCGTCTGGTTGCAGAGCCTGCCGTTCTCGCGCCTGGCCGAGCGAGTCTACGAGGCGACCTTCAAGGCGCGCGAAGAAGTGCGCGGCGGCGGCCAGTGATGCGCATCTGGTCGCTGCTGGTCGCGTTCTTCACACTCCAGGGCTGCAGCGAGCTGATGTTCTACCCGGTGCCGGGGCTGCCGTTCACCCCCGCGGCCCATGGCCTGGACTACCGCGACCAGTACCTGCGCGCCGCCGATGGCACCCGCCTGCATGCCTGGTGGTTGCCGGTGCCGGCCAATATGGCGGTCAGGGGCACCCTGCTGCACTTGCACGGCAATGCCGGCAATCTGAGCTATCACCTGGCCGCCGTGGCCTGGCTGCCGGATCAGGGCTATCAGGTGCTGATGCTCGATTACCGCGGCTATGGCCTCTCCGAAGGCACGCCCAGCCTGCCGGCCGTGTATCAGGACATCGGGGCCGCCTTCGACTGGCTGGAACAGGCCGAGGCGGTGCAGGGCAGGCCCCTGTTCGTCCTGGGGCAGAGTCTCGGCGGCGCCATGGGCGCCCATTATCTGGCCGCTCAGCCGCACGTGCGTGAGCGCCTCGGCGGCCTGGTGCTCGATGGCGTACCGGCCAGCTATCGCGGCGTCGCCCGTGACGCGCTGGCCAGCAGTCCCCTGACCTGGCCGCTGCAGGTGCCGCTGAGCTGGCTGGTGCCGGATGCCGGCAGCGCCGTGGATGCCGTGCCGCAACTGGCCGGGCTGCCGCTGCTGATTTTGCACAGCGTCGACGATGCCGTGGTGCCCCTTTCCAACGGCCGCCGACTGTATCAAGCTGCGCGCCCGCCGCGGGTGTTCCAGCCGACCCGTGGCGGCCATGTGCAGACCTTCGATCAGGTGGAGTGGCGGCACATGCTGCTGCGCTTCATGGCGGACCCGCAGGCCCTGGCGGCCGAGCGCGAGACGGCTGAGGTTTCCGAAATCGAGAGTCTCTTATGAGTGAACGCGATCCCATTCCCCTGATTCTCACCGGCATCGGCAGTATCTGCGCCACTGTGGCGGTGCTCTGGTACTACGGCTACCTGCACATCGCCAAGCCCCAGGACGCGCTGCTGCTGGCCGACTTCACCATGCTCAAGACGGTTCCCGGCGAGGACTACAAGGTCTCGCTGGCGCCGGCCGATCAGGTGGCGCAGTGCGTCGATGGTGTAGTGGTCATGTTCGATCTCAAGCAGAAAGGCCTGAGCGGCGTGCTGGTGGACAATCGCAAGCGTGCCGTGCGCTGCATCCCCACGACCGATGGCGCCGAGCCCCAGGACTGAGGCGCGGGGCCGGCCCGAGACCCTGGGGCGTCGGGCCGGCGTTGATTAACTAGCGGCGCGGCTGCACCGGGTTGGCGTCATTCGACACCGTCACTTCGACCCGGCGGTTCATCGCGCGCGCGGCGGGCGTGCTGTTGTCGTTGAGGGCAAAGGCCTCGCCGTAACCGCGGGTGGAGATACGACTGATGTCGACGCCCTGGCGGGCCAGGGCAATCTGGACGCTCTCCGCGCGGCGGCGCGACAGGTCAAGGTTGTATTGATCCGAGCCGGTGCTGTCGGTGAAACCCTCGACCAGCACCTTGCGCTCGGGGAATTCCTTGAGGACGGCGGCGAGCTTCTGGATCTTCGGGTAGGCAGCGGGGCGCAGCTCGGCCTTGTTCAGGTCGAACAGCAGGTCGCCGAAGGTGATGACGGCACCGCGCTCGGTCGGCTCGGCATCGAGATCCTGCTTCAGGCGGGCGTTGAGTTCCTCCTGCAGCTTGCTGATCTGCGCGTCGCGCGCTTCGAGGCGGGCCTGGGTGCGCAGGGCTGCCATGTTGTTGAGCTTCTGTTCGGCGGTGCGCAGGGCGACTGTCTGTTTGGCGAGTTCGACTTTCTGGTTGGCCAGGTAGGCCAGCTGGTCGACGGTTTCTTCGTCCTCACCCTTGTTGAAGGCCTTCTCGGCGGACTCCAGGGTTTGCGCGGCGTCCTGAGTTTCCAGCGCCGCCAGCTTGAGTGCCTTGGGCTCGCTTTGCAGGCTGTCGTAGTTCTGGCGCGCCTGCTCGAGGTTCTTGTTGGGCGTCGTCGAGCACGCCGCCAGGCCGGCGCCGAGGATCAGGGCAATGGGGAGCAATATGAGCTTGTGCATGGTCGGGTTCCTTCGTGGAGCGGGTGCGGGGGCAGTTGGGTGCGGTACTCACTCGGCGCTTCGCAGTCCTTCTTCGCGCAACTCTTCGACGCCTTTCTCGGCATCCATCACCGCCCGTTCGGCTTTCACGGCCCGGGCCTTGCGCTCGGCCAGGCGGGCATCCCACTCGGCCTGCTCGGCCAGTCGCCGGGCCTCCTCGAACTCTTCCTCGAAGCTGGCCTGTTCGGCACGGCGCATCTTGTCGCGGGCGGTTTTCAACTCCAGGGTGGCGAATTCATGGGCGCCGGCCGCCTCTGCCCCTCTTACCGCCGAATTGGCAAGGGCCATTTGTTCGGTCGGCGGATTGCTGGCGCACCCGGCCAGGACCAGCAGGCTGCCCAGGGTGAGGGCGGAGAGCAGGGTTCTTGGCGAGCCCAGTACGGAAGCTTTGTACATGGTCGCGACTCCTCTGTGATGTGCGCTTGACAGTGCGCAACACCCATGAGTCTAGGTGTGACTTTATGGTTCGCAAGTGCCGGCGCAGCGACTGCTGCCATGACTGCACCACTACAACTGGCATCGCCCACATGCCCGCACCGGTTGCAGCTTGGCAATCGGCCGCGCGCCACTTCGACTGAGCAACGTCCTGGGTTTACACAATTAGCCAGCGCTCAATGCTCGGCGCTGTCGTGCTGCTGCTTGAGTTCGCGCAGATACTTGCGCGACAGGGCCAGAAAGCGCGGGGTCGGGCCTATGTCCTCATAGAGCGGGTCGCCCTGCTCGTCGGTGGCCACGACCCGGCTGCCCTTGACGTAGGGCAGGCTGGCTTCCAGTTCTTCCAGTGCCGCCCCGACCAGTTCGCCGAGCAGCTCCTCGGTGCGATGCTTGGGGTACATCTCGGTCAGCGCCGCCAGGCGCGCCGCCGACTCCAGGTCAAGGTGGAGCTGGTAGGGACTGCGGGTCAGGCGGCCGGTGGCATTTTCTTCCCAATGCTGGACAAGCTCGCGAATCTTCATCATGTCCTCATCCGCTGCCTGGACGGGCCAGGCCATTGTGCGATTCGTTAGGCAGCAAGCCCTGCCGCCTGCTCCTTATATAGACTAGACGGCTAAGGGGCGGCGCCGGGCCTTAGTCGCGCCCTTGTAACAAGTTGCCGCGCTGGCAAACTTCCACCTCAAGGCCCTAGCGGAGAAAGGACGATGACGGAGATCGACGCGCGCTTGCGCGAGGATGTGCATCTGCTCGGCGAGCTGCTCGGGCAGACCATCGAAACCGAGCAGGGCGCGGCCTTTCTGGCCAAGATCGAGCGCATCCGCACGGGCGCCAAGGCCGCCCGGCGCGGCTCGGCGGCCGGCATCAAGCAGCTGACCGGCGGGCTGGACAGCCTGGCCGAGGAGGAACTGCTGCCGGTGGCCCGGGCCTTCAACCAGTTTCTCAATCTGGCCAATATCGCCGAGCAGTACCACCGTGTTCGGCGCCGCGCGCCCGACGAAGCCGAGGTGTTCGAGGCGCAGGTGCTGCCCGACTTGCTGCAACGGCTGCAGGCCGGCGGTCACGGCAAGTCGGAGCTGCTGCGTGAGGTCGCGCAGCTCGACATCGAGCTGGTGTTGACCGCGCACCCGACCGAGGTGGCCCGCCGCACCCTGATCCAGAAATACGACGCCATGGCGGCGCAACTGGCGGCCCGCGATCACCGCGACCTGAGCGCCGCGGAGCAGCGGCGGATCGGTGAGCGCTTGCAGCGTCTGATCGCCGAGGCCTGGCATACCGAGGAGATTCGCCGCACTCGTCCGACCCCGGTGGAGGAGGCCAAGTGGGGGTTCGCCGTCATCGAGCATTCGCTGTGGCAGGCGGTGCCGAATTTCCTGCGCAGCACCGACGAGGCTCTGCGGGCGGCCACCGGCCAGCGCCTGCCGCTGCAGGCCGCGCCCATCCGTTTCGCCTCCTGGATGGGCGGCGATCGTGACGGCAACCCCAATGTCACCGCCGCGGTGACCCGCGAGGTGCTGCTGCTGGCGCGCTGGATGGCGGCTGACCTTTATTTGCGCGACATCGACCAGTTGGCGGCCGATTTGTCCATGCACCAGGCCAGTGCCGAGCTGCGCGCCCGGGTCGGTGACAGCGCCGAGCCGTACCGCAGCCTGCTCAAGCAGCTGCGCGAGCGCCTGCGCGCCACCCGCCAGTGGGCCCAGCAGGCGCTGCATGAGCCGCTGGCAGCGCCAGCCCAGGTGTTGCAGGACAATGCCGAACTGCTCGAGCCCTTGCAGTTGTGCTACCAGTCGCTGCATGCCTGCGGCATGGCGGTCATCGCCGAGGGGCCGCTGCTCGACCTGCTGCGCCGGGTGGTGACCTTCGGCCTGTTCCTGGTGCGCCTGGACGTGCGCCAGGACGCCGCGCGGCACACCGCGGCCCTGAGCGAGATCACCGAATACCTGGGCCTGGGGCGCTACGCCGAGTGGGACGAGGCGGCCCGCCAGCAGTTCCTGCTCGCCGAACTGGACAGTCGCCGCCCGCTGCTGCCGGCGCATTACCAGGCCAGCGCCGAGACCGCCGAGGTGCTCGCCACCTGCCGCGAGGTGGCGACGGCGCCGGCCGCCTCCCTGGGCTCCTACGTGATCTCCATGGCCGGCGCGCCCTCGGATGTCTTGGCGGTGCAGTTGCTGCTCAAGGAGGCCGGCCTGCAGCGCCCGATCCGCGTGGTGCCGCTGTTCGAAACCCTCGCCGATCTGGACAAGGCCGGCCCGGCCATCGACCGCCTGCTCAGCCTGCCGGGCTATCGTGCCCGACTACAGGGGCCGCAGGAGGTGATGATCGGTTATTCCGATTCGGCCAAGGATGCCGGTACCACGGCGGCTGCCTGGGCCCAGTACCGGGCCCAGGAGGCGCTGGTGGCGGTGTGTGCCGCCCAGGGCGTCGAGTTGCTACTGTTCCATGGTCGCGGCGGCACCGTGGGGCGCGGCGGCGGCCCGGCCCATGCGGCCATCCTCTCGCAGCCCCCGGGTTCGGTGGCCGGGCGCTTCCGCACCACCGAGCAGGGCGAAATGATCCGCTTCAAGTTCGGCCTGCCGGACATCGCCGAGCAGAACCTCAATCTGTATCTGGCCGCGGTGCTGGAGGCCACCCTGTTGCCACCGCCGGCACCGGAGCCGGCCTGGCGCGAGCTGATGGACCGCCTGGCCGCCGACGGCCTGGCTGCCTACCGCGGGGTGGTGCGCGAGCATCCGCAGTTCGTCGACTATTTCCGCCAGGCCACGCCGGAGCAGGAGCTGGGGCGGCTTCCGCTGGGCAGTCGTCCGGCCAAGCGCCGCGCCGGCGGGGTCGAGAGCCTGCGGGCGATTCCCTGGATCTTCGCCTGGACCCAGACCCGCCTGATGCTGCCGGCCTGGCTCGGTTGGGAGCATGCCCTGAGCAACGCGCTCAAGCGCGGCGAGGCCCAGCAGTTGGGGCAGATGCGCGAGCACTGGCCGTTCTTCCGCACCCGCATCGACATGCTGGAGATGGTGCTGGCCAAGGCCGATGGCGATATCGCCCGGCTGTATGACGAGCGCCTGGTCGAGCCGGCCCTGCGACCCCTGGGTGCCTATCTGCGCGACCTATTGTCGCAGGCGGTGGCCGTGGTGCTGGGTCTGACCGGTCAGTCGCAGCTGCTCGCCCACAGTCCGGAAACCCGCGAGTTCATCAGTGTGCGCAACACCTACCTGGATCCCTTGCACTTGCTCCAGGCCGAGCTGTTGGCCCGGTCCCGGCAGCGTGAGCATCAAAGCGACAGTCCCCTGGAGCAGGCCCTGTTGGTCAGCGTGGCCGGCATCGCCGCGGGGCTGCGCAACACCGGTTGAGGCGCGCAGGGCGTCGCGAGCGCGGCGCCGCGCCCTGGCCGCGCGCGGCGGCCGTGTCCTGTCCGACTTTGAGTGGCTTGTGCGCTCAGGGTGCGCTGTGTATCTTGATCGGCCTTCCGACAGCCAGGCGCCTTTCGCGTGCGCTGCCGCCACCATTCTGAGATTGGCCCCACGAGGCGAGTCCGACGATTTCTGTTCAAATCTTGAGGAGCACATCGATGCGCGTGATTCTGTTGGGGGCGCCCGGTGCCGGCAAAGGTACCCAGGCCGGTTTCATCACCAAGAAGTTCGGCATTCCGCAAATCTCCACCGGCGACATGCTGCGCGCCGCGGTCAAGGCCGGCACCGAGCTGGGCCTGAAGGCCAAGAGCGTGATGGACGCCGGCGGCCTGGTGTCCGATGAGTTGATCATCAACCTGGTCAAGGAGCGCATTGCCCAGCCCGATTGCGCCAAGGGCTTCCTCTTCGATGGCTTCCCGCGCACCATTCCCCAGGCCGAAGCCCTGAAGGAAGCCGGCGTGACCATCGACCATGTGATCGAGATCGCCGTCGACGACGAGGAAATCGTCAGTCGCATCGCCGGTCGCCGCGTGCATCCCGCCTCGGGGCGCGTCTACCACACCGAGCACAACCCGCCGAAGGTGCCGGGCAAGGACGACGAAACCGGTGAGGAACTGATCCAGCGCGACGACGACAAGGAAGAAACCGTGCGTCACCGCCTGGCGGTCTACCATTCGCAGACCAAGCCGCTGGTGGATTTCTACCAGAAGCTGGCCGCCGCCAATGGCACGCCGAAGTACAGCGCCATCGCCGGCGTCGGCTCGGTGGAGGAGATCACCGCCAAGGTCCTGGCCGCCCTCAGCTGAGGCGCGCGCCTGATCCGTTCGACGGCCCGCTTGCGGGCCGTTGTCGTTTTCGCGTCAGCCGTTTGCGCTCGACGGCCATGGCTTGGCTGGCCAAATGAGTGGCAAAGCGTTTTAATGCGCGCCCACTCACCAGCCCGACCCGAGCCGATGACCACTCTGCTGGCCTTGGATACCGCCACCGAAGCCTGCTCCGTTGCCTTGTTGCATCACGAGCGCACCCTCAGTCACTACGAGGTGATCCCGCGGCTGCATGCCCAGCGCCTGCTGCCGATGATCAAGGATCTGCTGGATCAGGCCGGTGTGCGGCCGGGCGAGCTCGATGCGATCGCCTTTGGCCGCGGGCCCGGCGCCTTTACCGGCGTGCGCATCGCCATTGGCGTGGTCCAGGGTCTGGCGTTCGCCCTGGATCGCCCGGTGTTGCCGGTGTCCAACCTGGCGGTGCTGGCCCAGCGGGCCCTGCGCGAGCAGGGTGCGCAGCAGGTCGCCGCCGCCATCGATGCGCGCATGGACGAAGTCTACTGGGGCTGCTACCGGGCCGAGCAGGGCGAGATGCGCCTGGTCGGTGCTGAAGCGGTCCTGCCGCCGGAGCAGGCCGGCCTGCCGCGGGGGGCGACTGGCGACTGGTTCGGTGCCGGCACCGGCTGGGGCGCCTATGCCGAGCGCATCGGCGTGCCGGTCGTCGCCCAGGATGGCGCCATGCTGCCGCATGCCGAAGACTTGCTGGCCCTGGCCCAGTTCGCCTGGGCCCGTGGTGAGGCGCTGGCTGCCGACCAGGCCCAGCCGGTTTACCTAAGAGACCGGGTCGCGACTCCCAAGGCGCCGCTCTGAGCCGCAATCGGCCCTCCGAGAGCGCGAAGGGGCGGGTGATTGCCAAGCGCCGGCGGCACAGCTACATTGGCCCAACCTCTATCCAGTTGGCCCGTTCTAGGGTCGAGCAGTAACTGATGCGTATCGACAGCTCCATTGTCCGCTACTCGCCCGATCGCAGTTCCCGCTTGGGGACCGCGGCAGCGCCTGTGCGCGAGACAACCCGCGAGCTCGATACGCGCCGCGAGCAGCCAGCAGCGGCCAGCGTTCAGGACTACGAGCGGATTGCCCAGGCTCGGCGGGTGGCGGGCTCCAGCGCCAGCGGCGACAGCCTGCCTGCGCGCGCTCAGCAGTTGGCCTACCCGTCCGGATTGAACAGCCGCGCGGCCCAGGCTATCGCCAGCTACAGCAGCACCGCAGCCCTGGCCAGTGACTACGACAGCGACGCCCAGCAGGTTCTCGGGCTGGACCTGTACGCCTAGTTCGGCAAGCACCGGTAGCCGATCTTCAGTCGCCCGATGCATTGCCTATTCTGCCGCGCTCGCCACGAGCCGTGCGGCAGCATCGGGATCACGCGCCTGCAGGTGCCCAATCTGGCAGAATGCTGCCTGATCTCCTAAGTGCCCCCCCCCTCTGTCCTGAGCCATTTTTCCATGACTGATGAACATCTTGACGACAGGGTGTGCGTCCAAGCCCTTGCGCCGCAGTGGTTGGCGGCGGCCGCTGCCTGGGCGCATCGCCTGGGCCTGCCGCTGGAGGGCGAGGCCGGGTTCGCCTTGCAGCTGGGTGAGGCGGGCCTGCAACTGGTCGAGCGGGGTCCTCAGGCGCCGGGGCCGGTGCGGGTGGATTTCGTCGAGGGGGCGCTGGCCCATCGTCGCCAGTTCGGCGGCGGCAGTGGGCAGATGATCGCCAAGGCGGTCGGCTTGCAGCCGGGGATACGTCCCGCCGTGCTGGATGCCACCGCCGGGCTGGGCCGCGATGCCTTCGTGCTGGCCAGTCTGGGCTGCCCGGTGACCCTGATCGAGCGCCAGCCGCTGATCGCGGCGCTGCTCGAGGACGGACTGGCGCGGGCGGCGCAGGATGCCGAGGTCGGGCCCATAGTCGCGCGCATGCAGCTGCTGCAGGGCAACGCCATCGAGTTGCTGGGCGCCTGGCAGGGGGAGCCGCCGCAGGTGATCTATCTGGACCCGATGTTTCCCCACCGCGACAAGAGTGCCCTGGTGAAAAAGGAAATGCGCCTGTTCCGACCATTGGTCGGCGATGATCTGGATGCTCCGGCACTGCTGGCGGCGGCGCTCGAGCTGGCCAGTCACCGGGTGGTGGTCAAGCGCCCGCGCAAGGCGCCGAACATCGCCGGCGCTAAGCCGGGTTACGCGCTGGAAGGCAAGTCCAGCCGCTACGATATCTATCCCAAGAAGGCCCTGGTCAAGGCCTGATCAATCGGGCCGGTAGGCACGCACGAACAGGGCCACCGCATCCTTCACGTGCTCCTCGGCGGCGGCGCCGCCGAGCGGTTCGCAGTAGCCGATCAACACGCGGAAATTGACCCCGCCCTTGACCAGGCAGAAGAACTGATCGGCGGCGGCCTGGGGGTTGTCGATGCGCAGCTTGCCGGCCTGATCGGCCTTGCAAAGCAAGCGTTCCATCTCGGCGAGCAAGCGCTGTGGCCCGGCTTCGAAGAACAGCTTGGACAGCATCGGGTTCTGGGTGGCCTGGGCCACCATGATGCGGTGCAGTTCCACCGACTCGCGACTGTTGATCAAGGCATGGAAACTGCTGCCGATGTTCAGCAACACCCGTTCGATCGGTGCCTGGGGCGGCAGCTCGAAGAAGATTTCCGGCAGCTGCTCCTGGCACTTGGACTGGATCGCCGCCGAGAACAGAGTCTCCTTGTCGGTGAAATGGTTGTAGACGGTCAGCTTGGAGACACCGGCCTCGGCGGCGATGGCATCCATGCTGCTGCCCTCGTAGCCCTTGCTCATGAACAGGCACTTGGCGGCGTCCAGAATGGCCTGGCGCTTGGCGGGGTCTTTGGGCCGACCGGGGCCGCTGGGGGGTGACGAGGCGTGAGTCATGGGCTGATTTTAATACTGGACTGATGGGTTTACTATTTTTACTATACCTGCCAGTACAAATATTCCAAACCCCACGCAAAAGGTCGCCGATCATGTTGCGCCATGCCTTGTCCCTTGCCTTGCCTGTCAGCCTGATCGCCCTGCTCGCCGCCTGTGGTAACGGCGAGCCGGTCGAGCAACCCATTCGTCCCGCCCTGGTGGTGCAGCCGGTGCCGGCCGCGCAGCTGGTCGACAGCTACCCGGGCGAGGTGCGCACGCGCCTAGAGCCGGACCTGGCCTTTCGCATCGGCGGCAAGGTGAGCAAGCGTCTGGTCGATGTGGGTGATCATGTGCGCAAGAATCAGGCCCTGGCCGAGCTGGATCCGCAGGATGTGCGCCTGCAGCTGGAAGCCTATCGCGCCCAGGTCGCGGCGGCCGAGGCGAATCTGGATCTGGTGCGCGCCGAGCGTGACCGCTACCAGAAGCTGCTGGAGCGCCAGCTGGTCAGCCGTTCGCAGTATGACAATGCCGAGAATCTCTACCGCGCCGGGGTGGCGCGCCTGAAGCAGGTCAAGGCCGAGTTCGACGTGGCCAAGAACCAGGCCGACTATGCCGTGCTGCGCGCCCCCCAGGACGGCGTGATCGCGCGGCGCATGGTCGAGGTGGGGCAGGTGGTCGGCGCCGGTCAGACCGTCTTCACCCTGGCGGCGGACGGCGAGCGCGAGGTGCTGATCAACCTGCCGGAGCAAGCCTTCGAGCGGTTCAAGGTCGGCCAGCCAGTGGCCGTCGAGCTCTGGTCGCAGCCGGATCAGCGCTTCCCCGGGCGCATCCGCGAGATGGCGCCGGCGGCCGATCCGACCTCGCGGACCTTCGCCGCACGGGTCGCCTTCACGGAAGGCAAGGTGCCGGCCGAACTGGGCCAGAGCGCCCGGGTATTCATCGCCCAGGAAGGCGATGTGACCCTGGCCGTGCCCTTGTCGGCACTGACGGCCGAGCAGGGGCAGCCCTATGTCTGGGTGGTCGATCCGCAGGATTCCACCCTCAAACACAGACCGGTGCGCGTCGGCGCCTATGGTGAGAGCCAGGTGTCGGTACTCGAAGGCCTGAGCGCCGATGACTGGGTGGTCGCCGCCGGGGTTCAGGTATTGCGCGAGGGTCAGCAGGTGCGCCCGGTCGACCGCGACAACCGGTTGGTCAAACTGGCGGGCAAGGAGTAGTCCCCATGGATTTCAATCTTTCCGCCTGGGCGTTGAAGAATCGCCAGATCGTGCTCTACATCATGCTGCTGCTGGCCGTGGTCGGCGCCATCTCCTACACCAAGCTCGGCCAGAGCGAGGATCCGCCCTTCACCTTCAAGGCCATGGTGGTGCGCACCATCTGGCCGGGGGCCAGTGCCGAGGAGGTGGCGCGCCAGGTCACCGAGCGCATCGAGAAGAAGCTGATGGAAACCGGCGAGTACGAGTTCATCCGCTCGTTCTCCCGCCCCGGCGAGTCCCAGGTGACCTTCGTCGCCCGTGACTCCATGCACTCGGACGAGATTCCCGAGCTCTGGTATCAGGTGCGCAAGAAGGTCAACGACATTCGTCACACCCTGCCCCAGGGCATTCACGGGCCCTTCGTCAACGACGAGTTCGGCACCACCTTCGGCAACATCTACGCGCTGACCGGCGAGGGTTTCGACTACGCGGTGCTCAAGGACTACGCCGACCGCATCCAGCTGCAGTTGCAGCGGGTCAAGGATGTCAGCAAGGTCGAACTGCTCGGCCTGCAGGACGAGAAGATCTGGATCGAGCTGTCCAACACCAAGATGGCCACCCTGGGCTTTCCCCTGGCGGTGGTGCAGAAGGCGCTGGAAGAGCAGAACGTGGTGGCCGCCGCCGGTTATTTCGAAACCGCCAGCGATCGCGTGCAGCTGCGCGTCAGCGGGCGCTTCGAATCGGTCGAGGAGATTCGCAACTTCCCCATCCGTGTCGCCGAGCGTACCTTCCGCATCGGCGATGTGGCCGAGGTCAAGCGCGGCTTCAACGATCCACCCGCGCCGCGCATGCGCTTCATGGGCGAGGATGCCATCGGCCTGGCCGTGTCGATGAAGGCCGGCGGCGACATCCTGGTGCTCGGCCAGGCGCTGGAGCGCGAATTCGCCCGGCTGCAGGAGACCCTGCCGGCCGGCATGCAGCTGCGCAAGGTGTCCGACCAGCCGGCCGCGGTCAAGACCGGGGTGGGCGAATTCATTCAGGTGCTCACCGAGGCGCTGATCATCGTGCTGTTGGTGAGTTTCTTCTCCCTGGGCCTGCGCACCGGCCTGGTGGTGGCGCTGTCGATCCCGCTGGTGCTGGCGATGACCTTCGCCGCCATGCATTACTTCGGCATCGGCCTGCACAAGATCTCCCTCGGCGCCCTGGTCCTGGCGCTGGGCCTGCTGGTGGACGACGCCATCATTGCCGTGGAGATGATGGCGATCAAGATGGAGCAGGGCTTCGACCGTCTCAAGGCCGCCAGCTATGCCTGGAGCAGCACGGCCTTCCCGATGCTCACCGGCACCCTGATCACCGCCGCCGGTTTCCTGCCGATCGGCACCGCCGAGTCGGGCGTGGGCGAGTACACCCGCTCGATCTTTCAGGTGGTGACCATCGCCCTCGTGGTGTCCTGGATCGCCGCGGTCATCTTCGTGCCCTACCTGGGCGCCAAGCTGCTGCCGGACCTGGCCAAGCTGCACGCCGCCAAGCATGGCGGTAGCGCCGCCGGCCATGATCCCTACGCCACGCCCTTCTACCAGCGCGTGCGCGCGGCGGTGGCCTGGTGCGTGCGCCGGCGCAAGACGGTGATACTGCTGACCCTGGCCCTGTTCGTCGCCTCCATCGCCCTGTTCCGCTTCGTCCCCCAGCAGTTCTTCCCGGCTTCCGGGCGGCTGGAACTGATGATCGACCTCAAGCTGGCCGAGGGCGCCTCGCTCAGCGCCACCGAGGCCGAGGTCAAGCGCCTCGAGCAGATGCTCGCCGAGCATGAGGGCATCGACAACTACGTGGCCTACGTCGGCACCGGCTCGCCGCGCTTCTACCTGCCGCTGGACCAGCAACTGCCGGCCGCCAGCTTCGCCCAGTTCGTGGTCCTGGCGAAAAGCATCGAGGAGCGGGAACAGGTTCGCCGCTGGTTGATCGATAATCTGGATGAGCAGTTCCCGAGCCTGCGCACGCGCATCTCGCGCCTGGAGAACGGCCCGCCGGTCGGCTATCCGGTGCAGTTCCGCGTCTCCGGCGAGCATATCGACGAGGTGCGCCAGCTGGCCCGCCAGGTGGCCGACAAGGTGCGCGACAACCCCCACGTGGTCAACGTCCACCTGGACTGGCAGGAGCCGAGCAAGGTGGTGCGCCTGAACATCGACCAGGAGCGCGCCCGCGCCCTGGGCGTGACCACCGCGGACCTGTCGCGCTTCCTGCAGAGCTCCTTGACCGGCGCCTCGGTCGGCCAGTACCGCGAGGGTAACGAGCTGATCGAGATACTCTTGCGCGGCACCGTCGGCGAACGTAAGGATCTGGGCCAGCTGCCGAGCCTGGCGGTGCCGACCGAGAGCGGCCGGCGCGTGCCTCTGGCGCAGATCGCCGTACTCGAATACGGCTTCGAGGAAGGCATCATCTGGCACCGCGACCGTCTGCCGACCGTCACCGTGCGCGCCGATATCTACGGCCCGGAGCAACCGGTGAGCCTGGTCAAGCAGATACTGCCGACCCTGGAGCCGATTCGCGCGGCCCTGCCGGACGGCTACCTGCTGCAGGTCGGCGGCACGGTCGAGGACTCGCAGCGCGGACAGGGCTCGGTGAATGCCGGGATGCCGCTGTTCATCGTGGTGGTGCTGACCCTGCTGATGCTGCAGCTCAAGAGCTTCTCGCGTTCGGCCATGGTGTTCCTCACCGCGCCCCTGGGGCTGATCGGCGTGACCCTGTTCCTGCTGGTGTTCCAGCAGCCGTTCGGCTTCGTCGCCATGCTCGGCACCATCGCCCTGGCCGGCATGATCATGCGCAACTCGGTGATCCTGGTCGACCAGATCGAGCAGGACATCGCCAGTGGCCTGGATCGCTGGAGCGCAGTGATCGAAGCCACGGTGCGGCGTTTCCGGCCGATCGTGCTGACCGCCCTGGCGGCGGTGCTGGCGATGATTCCGCTGTCGCGCAGCATCTTCTTCGGGCCCATGGCGGTGGCCATCATGGGCGGCCTGATCGTCGCCACGGCCCTGACCCTGCTGTTCCTGCCGGCGCTCTATGCCGCCTGGTTCAGGGTCAAGGAGAGCGAGGCGCCTGCGGCCTGAGTCCAGCCTGGAACAAAAAAGCCCGGTCATGACCGGGCTTTTTTGTTCCAGGCTGGACTCAGGCCGCAGGCGCCTCGCTCTCCTTGACC
>JBFHKK010000009.1:0-18458 GCA_041595475.1 Pseudomonas sp.
GCCTCACCACCGGCGGCGGCCTGGATGAGCGTGGCATCCCCGCCGCGGTGGTCGGCAAGTTCCTCTGGGAGCGCGGCCTGGTGGTGGAGAAGACCGGGCTCTATTCCTTCCTGGTGCTGTTTTCCATGGGCATCACCAAGGGCAAGTGGAGCACCCTGCTGACCGAGCTCTTGGAGTTCAAGCGCAGCTACGACGCCAATTTGCCGCTCGCCGAGGTCTTGCCTTCCATCGCCCACGCCGGCGGGGCCCAATACCAGGGCATGGGCCTGCGTGACCTGTGCGATGGTCTGCACGCCTGCTACCGGGAGAATGCCACCGCCAAGGCCCTCAAACGCATGTATACGCTGTTGCCGGAAGTCGCCATGAAACCGGCCGATGCCTACGATCAGCTGGTGCGCGGCGAGGTCGAGGCGGTGCCGATCGAGCAACTTGAGGGGCGCATCGCCGCGGTGATGTTGGTGCCCTATCCACCGGGCATTCCGCTGATCATGCCGGGCGAGCGCTTCACCCCGGCCAGTCGCGCGATACTCGACTACCTGGCGTTCGCCCGCACCTTCGATCACCGTTTTCCCGGCTTCGATGCCGATGTGCATGGTCTGCAGCGACGAGAGGGCCCGCAGGGCAGCCGCTACACCGTCGATTGCATCAAGGCTAGAGCCCGGCGGACGGCCCGTCTCGGTCGGGGCGGGCCCGCGATTCAAGTACTTAAGGGCATTTCTTAAGGAACGGCTGAGCTGTGATGACGTGTGCTGGATCACAGCGTCCGGCATCGACATTTGGGCCGGCCTTGTTATAGTTGCGCGGATGTGATGCCAACGACCCCTTTATGCGCATCTGCGCCTTTTGCCCAAGGATGACTGACGTGTCCGACTACAAAGCCTTCCGTGTCGAGTTAGCCGACAAGATCGCCCATGTGGTGATCAATCGACCGGAGAAGGTCAATGCCATGAATGCCGACTTCTGGTCGGAGATCATCGAGATTTTCCGCTGGGCCGATGCCACCGACGAGGTGCGGGTGGTGGTGTTGTCGGGCGCCGGCAAGCATTTTTCGTCCGGCATCGATCTGATGCTGCTGGCCCAGGTCGGCAGCCAACTGGGCAAGGACGTGGGCCGCAACGCTGAGGCCTTGCGGCGCAAGATTCTCGAACTGCAGGCCTCCTTCAATGCCGTGGATAACTGCCGCAAGCCCGTGCTGGCGGCCATCCAGGGCTATTGCCTGGGCGGCGCCATCGACCTGATCGCCGCCTGCGACATGCGTTACTCGACGCTCGATGCGCAGTTCTCGATCAAGGAGATCGACATCGGCATGGCTGCCGATGTCGGCACCCTGCAGCGCCTGCCGCGGATCATCGGCGACGGCATGATGCGCGAGTTGGCGTACACCGGTCGCAGCATCGACGGGGTGGAGGCCCAGCGCATCGGCCTGGTCAACCGCACCTTCGACGACACCCCGGCACTGCTCGACGGGGTGCTGGCAATCGCCCGGGAGATCGCCGCCAAGTCGCCCGTCGCGGTGCGTGGCACCAAGCAGATGATTCGCTACATGCGCGATCATCGGGTCGATGACGGCCTGGAATACATCGCCACCTGGAATGCCGCCATGCTGCAGTCGGCCGATCTGCGGGTCGCCATGGCCGCGCACATGAGCAAGCAAAAGCCGGAGTTCGCCGACTGATGCCGCGCCAGCTGCTGTCTTCGATCAAGTGGGAGGCTAAGTAGCCATGGTTTCCGGTGCCACCTCCCTGAATCTGGTTCGCGACGAACTCTTCGCCACCATGGAAGAGGCCGAGTCCAACCTCGAACAATTCATCGCCGACCCGCAGAACGGCAGCCTCCTGCAACAGGCGGTGGAAAGCCTGCAGCAGGTCCGCGGCACGCTCAATCTGATCGAGCTGGCCGGTGCCGAACTGCTGGCCCAGCAGGTGCTGGATCAGGCCACCGACATTCCGGCCGGCGCCGGCGAGGAGCGCCATGGTCAACTCGCGGCCTTGAGCAACGCCTTGCATGTGCTTCGCCGCTACCTGGAGAACGTCGATGTGCGTCGCCAGGAGATGCCCGAGCTGTTGCTGCCGGCGATCAATGATCTGCGCCAGGCCGGCGGTTCGGCGGCTCTGCCGGAGAGTTTCTTCTTCAGCGTGCGCCTCGATCAGCCCCGCCCACCCCGGGAGATGCCGTCACTGGATGAGGCCGCCAAGGCGAGCGAGGCCCGTCGCCTGCGGCACATGTACCAGGTGGGGCTGCTCGGCTTCATTCGCGAGCACAATCCCCAGGCGAGTCTGAAGCTGATGGCGCGTGCCATGCAGCGTCTCGATGGCTTGTATGCCAATCAGCCCTGCGGGCGCATGTGCTGGATAGCCGCGGCAGCCCTCGAGGCCCAGGCCGAGGGTCAGCTGCTGCCGCGCAAGTCGCGCAAGCAGCTGTTCGCCCGGCTCGACCGCGAGCTCAAGCAGATGCTAGCCAACCCCCAGCACGAAACACCACGCAGCCAACTCAAGGAACTGCTTTATTTGGTGGCGCTGGCCGGCACCGAGGGCCCCCTGGCGGCTCCGCTGCGCCAGGCCTTTGCCCTGGCGCCGCTGCCCTTTACCGATCACCTGCTCGAGGAAGAGTCGCAGCGCCTGGCCGGCCCAGGTCACACCGTGATGCGTTCGCTCAGTGCGGCGATTCGCGAGGAGCTGACCAGCGTCAAGGACATGCTCGATCTGATCGAACGAGGGACCGTGCAGGCGGACACCCTGGCCAGTCTGCATGCCCTGCTCGGCAAGCTGAGCAAGACCCTCGGCATGGTCGGCCTGAGCTCGGCGGGCAACTCGCTGGCGGCGCAACTGCCGGCCGTGGCCAGCTGGAACGAGGCGGAAACGCCCGCGCCCGCGCAGCTGAACAAGCTGGCCGAGGCGGTGCTCTACGTCGAGGGCATGGTCGCCAGTCTGGAAAGCGGCGAGCGGCGCGAGAGTCGCCCGGCCCAGGCGCGTCCGGGGGAGGAGGCCGAATCCTTCGCCAGCCATCAGCTCAACGAGGCGCGGATCGTGGTGGTGGGCGAGGCCCAGGCCGGACTGGGGCTGGCCAAGCGTGCCATTACCGGTTACCTGGAGGCCGGCGGTGACCGCATGCACCTGACCAACGTGCCCTTCAGTCTGCAGGCGGTGCGCGGAGGTCTCTGGTTTCTCGGTCAGGAGCGCGCCGCGCTCTTGGTCGGCGCCTGCGCCGAGTACATCCAGAAGCAAATGCTCGACGCCCAGCAGATGCCTTCCGAGCAGATGCTCGAGACCCTCGCCGACGCCCTGAGCAGCCTGGAGTACTACCTCGAGGCCGGTGCCGTGCTGCGTCCGGAAACCCAGCCCAGCGTGCTCGACCTGGCTGCCGACAGCGTGCGCGCCCTGGGCATTTCGGTGGCCGCCTAGGATGAGCCCGCGCTGGCAGCCGGGCCTGCTCGAATGGCAGCAGGCCGGCGGCTGGGCGCTGGTGCATTGCCGTCAGCAGTTTCTCGGTGACACTAACGGCGTGCTCTTCCCACGCCAGTGGCTGGAAAAGCAGTCGCTGGCAATTCTCGCCGAGCATGGCATCGGCCACTTCGACGGCGAGGCCGTCTACCTGCTTGAGCTCGAGCGCCCCGACGACCTGCCCGGATGCGCCTGGCAAGGCCTTCGCCAGTTGATGCTGCAGTCCGACCACGACACCTTCAGCCTGCTCGGTTATGCCACCCAGATCGGTACCTGGGCGCGCCAGCATCGCTTCTGTGGCAGTTGCGGCGCGCCCACCCAGCCTCTGGCGGGACAGCGCGCCATGCAATGTCCGCGCTGCGAAGTGCATTACTTCCCCCGGCTTTCGCCGAGCATGATCGTGCTGGTCACCCGCGGCGAGGAGCTACTGCTGGCGCGCTCAGCGCGTTTCGCCAAGGGCGTCTACAGCACCCTGGCCGGATTCGTCGAGGCGGGCGAATCGGTGGAGCAGTGTGTCGCGCGCGAGGTGCGCGAGGAGGTCGGACTCCAGGTGCGCAACCTCGAGTACCTGGGTAGCCAGGGTTGGCCCTTCCCGCATTCGCTGATGCTCGGCTTCCATGCCGAATATGCCGCCGGCGAAATCGACATGCAGCCCGAGGAAATCGAGGATGCCCGCTGGTTTCGGGTCGATCGCCTGCCGCTGCTGCCGCCCGCCCAGTCGATATCCCGCTACCTGATCGATCTCTACGTCGCGCGGCGCTTGGGCCTAGCCGAACCAGTGCTGCCAGGCTAGGCGCAGGGTCAGCGCCAGGACCACCAGAATAAACACCGGGCGAATGAACTTGGCTCCGCCGCCAATGGCGCTGCGCGCGCCGAGGGCCGCCCCGGCCATCAGGGCCAGGCCCATGCCGATGCCCAACAGCCAGGCCACTTGTCCGGAAATGGCGAACACCGTCAGGGCGCAGGCGTTGCTGACGAAGTTCATGCTGCGCGCCACGCCGCTGGCACGCAGCAGGTCCAGCGGATACAGCAGCAGGGTGCTGACGGTCCAGAAGGCGCCGGTACCCGGACCGGCGACACCATCATAGAAGCCCAGCCCAAGACCCTGCGGCCATTGCCGCCCCCTGGCAGGCGCGGCCAGGCAGACTGGTGGTGCGACAGGAGGACGGGCCAGCAGCAGGTAGAGGCCGCAGCCGAACACCACCGCCGGCAGCAGTTGATTGAGCCAGGTGGCGGGCAGCCACTGCGCCAGGCTGGCGCCGAGCAGCGCGCCCAGCGCAGTGCCGATCAGGGCATTGCGCCACTGCCGCGGAGCGAACAGCTTGCGCCTATAGAAGGTGTAGCTGGCGGTGGCCGAGCCGAAGGTGGCGCACAGCTTGTTGGTGCCCAGCACCAGGTGCGGGGGCAGGCCGGCGGTGAGCAGGGCAGGAATGGTCAAAAGGCCACCGCCGCCGGCGACCGCGTCGATAAAGCCGGCGGCGAAGGCGACCAAGGCGAGAATCGCCAGGGTTGCGGGCTCGACGGCAAGTTCCAGCGGCAGTGGCATCATCATCAGGATCAGTTTGCCTTTGTGCGGGGCTGTCGCTGTTCGCTTGGGTAGGCACGGCGCATAATGTCGCGATTTTCTCGCAGAAGGAATTGGCGTCTATGCAGTATGACGGTTTGGCCTGGGTAACGGCATTGTTGGCCTTGCTGCTGGTGGTGGTGGCCGCGCGCATTCTGTTTTCACCCCAGTGGATTCTGGGCTGGCTGCGTGGCACCTGCGGTCTGGCGTTTCTGGGCTTGGCCGGGCTGATCGGCCTGGTGGCCTACGACCTGTCCAGCTATGCGCCGCTGCCGGCGGACAAGCCCCTGGCAACCCTGAGTTTTCAGGCGGACGCGGCGCGCTACAGGGTCAATGTGCTGGAGGGCGGGCAGGAACGATCGGTGGTGCTCGAAGGCGATCTCTGGCAGCTGGACGTGCGTCTGCTGCAATGGAAGGGGCTGGCCGCGCTGATCGGCCTGAAGCCCGGCTATCGCCTGGAGAGGCTTTCGGGGCGCTTCCTCACCATCGAGCAGCAGGACCTGGCCCAGCAGGCCGAGGCGCAGCTGGCGCAGAGCCCCTACGGCATCGACCTGTGGCGCTGGTTGCGCATGAGCCAGCGTGATCTGTTCCTGTTCGATGCCCAGGCGCGCCGGGTCACCTACCTGCCGATCGCCGACAATGCCGTCTATGCGGTGAGCATGACGGCCACCGGGTTGCTCGCGCAGCCACTCAACCAGGCGGCCAATCAGGCCTTGCAGGACTGGCAGTAACAGGCCCGAACCCGCACCGGCAGGCGGTCGGTTCGGGCCTCAAGCAGGCTCAGGAAAGGAAGCCGCCATCCACGTTGAGGGCCACGCCTGTGGTATAGCTCGAGGCCTCGCTGGCCAGGTAGAGCACGGCACCGGCCATCTCGCCGGGGTCGGCGACGCGCTTGAGCGGGATACGCTGCAGGGCCAGGTTGAGGATGGCCTCGTTCTTGGTCAGGGCCGAGGCGAACTTGGTGTCGGTCAGCCCCGGCAGCAGGGCGTTGCAGCGGATGCCGAACTGCGCGCACTCCTTGGCGAAGACCTTGGTCATGCTGATGACCGCCGCCTTGGTCACCGAGTAGATGCCCTGGTACTCGCCCGGGCTTACCCCGTTGATCGAGGCGACGTTGACGATGCTGCCGCCACCGCTTTCCCTCATCAGCTTGCCGCCTTCGATCGACATGAAGTAGTAGCCGCGGATGTTGACATCGACGGTCTTCTGGAAGGCCGAGAGGTCGGTGTCCAGCACGTTGCAGAATTGCGGGTTGGTGGCGGCGTTGTTGACCAGGATGTCGAGGCGGCCGAATTGCTCGCGGATCTGCGCGAATACCTGGGTGATCTGCTCCATCTCGCCGATATGGCAGGCGATGGCAGTGGCCTGACCGCCGTCGGCGATGATGGCATCGGCCACGGCCTGGCAGCCCTCGATCTTGCGACTCGAGACGATGACATGGGCGCCTTGCTGGGCCAGCAGCTTGGCGATGGCCTCGCCGATACCGCGGCTGGCGCCGGAGACGAAGGCGATCTTGCCGTCGAGGTCGAACAGCTGAGTCTTGGACATGGGTGGTTTCCTTCTTGTCTGGGTCTGTTCGGCGTGATTACAGCTGCGACTTGGCGATGACCTGCAGGCTCAGCTGCTCCAGCAGCTTGTTCATCTGCACGAAGGACGCGAAGCGCTTGTCCTGGGTCTGGCCGTGGTAGTAGCGGTAGTAGATCTGCTGCACGATGCCGGCCAGGCGGAACAGGCCGTAGGTGTAGTAGAAGTCCAGGTTGTGAATAGGCGGCAAGCCAGCGCGCTCGGCATAGTAGTCGGCGAACTCCTGGCGACTGAGCATGCCCGGGGCGTTGCTTGGTTGCCGGCGCATCAGCTGCACCGGCGCCGGATCGCCGGCCTCGATCCAGTAGGCCAGGGTGTTGCCCAGGTCCATCAAGGGGTCGCCGATGGTGGTCAGTTCCCAGTCCAGCACGCCGATGATCTGCATGGGGTTGTGCGGGTCGAGGATGACGTTGTCGAAGCGGTAGTCGTTGTGCACGATGCCGGGCTTGGCATGATCGGCCGGCAGCTTGTCCTTGAGCCAGGCCTTGACCGGCTCCCAGAGCGGCGCATCGGGGGTCAGGGCCTTCTCGTAGCGGTCGCTCCAGCCATGGATCTGTCGTTGCACATAGCCCTCGGGCTTGCCCAGATCGCCCAGACCGCAGGCCTGATAGTCGACGTTGTGCAGTTCGACCAGCTTGTCGATGAAGCTCTTGCACAGCGCGCGGGTCTGCTCGGCGTCGAGATTCAGTTCGGCCGGGATGTCCGAGCGCAGGATGATGCCGTTGACCCGCTCCATGACATAGAACTCGGCGCCGATCAGCGACTCGTCGGTGCAGTGCACGTAGGCCTTGGGGCAATAGGGAAAGCCGCTGTTGAGGCGGTTGAGGATATGGAACTCGCGGCCCATGTCGTGGGCCGATTTGGCCTTCTGGCCGAACGGTGGGCGGCGCAGCACCAGCTCCTTGCCCGGATATTCCAGCAGGTAGGTCAGGTTCGAGGCGCCGCCGGGAAACTGGCTGATCCGCGGGCTGCCTTCGAGGCCCGGAATATGGGCCTTGAGATAGGGGTCGATGACCGCGGCGTCGAGTTCTTCGCCGGCGCGAAAACGGGTGGACTGGTCGGTAAGCGCCATGCGTATCCCTTCTGTTTATGATGGGGTGGCTTGATCATTGGCTAATCTAATGCCGCCCCTGGCCCATCACAAGGTGAATGCGCCTTTATAGGCTCAGGTGTTGCCAGGCAATCACGCGGCCTGATTATTCGCCGGCCGTACTGCCCAGGCGAAAAAAAACCGGAGTCTTGGACTCCGGTTTTTTCGGCTGGCGCCTTGTGCCGCGGTTTAGACCGGGAACAGTTCGCCCAGCTTCATCGCCAGCATCATGTCGCCTTCGGCGCGCAGCTTGCCGGCCATGAAGGCCTGCATGCCGTCGGTCTCGCCGCTGGTGATGCCCTTGAGGGTCTCGGTGTCCATGATCAGGGTTACGTTGGCGTTGTCGGCCTCGCCTTGCTGGACGTCGCAGGTGCCGTCCTTGACCACGATGTAGTGGTTTTCGCCGTCTTCGATGTTGAACTGGAATACCAGGTCCAGGCCCGCAGCGGCACCGGCGTTGAACTTGGACTGCATGGATTTGACGATGTCTGCAACGCTCATGGTTTCTTCCTTTATTTACAGTTTTTTCGCGCACCCTCGCGGGTGCAGTGGGCCGGCGCTCAGCGGTAGGTGATGAGTTCCGGCGCCCTCAACAGCTGCAAGTGCAACCGGCTGTTGAAGGAGGCCAGGCTCACCTGGTTGCCGCGAAATTTCAGGCAACTCAGGGAGGTGTTGACGATCTGCCAGTTTAGTTCGAAGGCCTTGTCGACCGGCATGCCGGTGATCAGATGCAGCAGCGCGGTGATGGTGCCGCCGGACGTGAACACGGCGATGTTCTGCCCGCGCCCGGCCTGCGCAAGCAGGCGACTCAGGCCATCGCGCACCTGCTCGACGAACTGCGGCCAGCTCTGCAGGCCTGGCGTGTCCTGGCTGCCCGCAGTCCAGCAGTCGATGATGCGCGCGAACAGCCGCTGAAACTCTGCGCGCTGCTGGGCGGCATTGCGCAGAATGTGCGCTGCCTCGGGCTCTTGCTCGAGCAGGCTCGGCAGCAGCGCGCGGATCACCGCGTCGGCATCGAATTCGTTGAAGGCCGGATCGATCTCGATATCGGCCGCACTCGCACCTGTTGCGCGCAGTTGCTCGAGGGTGGCGCGGGCGGTGTGCTGCTGTCGACGCAGGCTGCCGCTGATGCAGCGTGTCAGGTCGATGCCGAGCTGGCCCAGGTGAGCCCCCAATACTTCGGCCTGGCGAATGCCGACGGGCGACAAGACGTCGTAGTCGTCGGCGCCGAAAGAGGCTTGGCCATGTCGAATCAGGTAGATGCTGCCCACGTCCGCTGCGATCCGGGTGCGGTTAAAGTCCGGCGAGCGTAGGGGTATCGCCCGGAGCTGTCAATGCAAAACCATACGCTTGTTTGAATTGCTCGACAGCCCGGGATACTGCCGGTTCGCTGGCCGTCGGCGCGGTGCGCCAGTATGCTTGGCGGCCACAGGCGTCGAGTCAGTCTGGGCGCGGACAGGGAACATTTAAGGGGAATGGGCGTGGATTTTCTGGCGGACTATGCGGGCTTTCTGGCCAAGACGGTGACCCTGGTGGTGGCGGTGCTGGTGGTGATGGCCGCAGGTGTTGCGGCGCGCAAGAAGGGCGGGCGTGGCAGTGGGCACCTGCAGGTCGACAGGCTCAACGACTTCTACCAGCAGTTGCGCCATCACCTGCAACAGGCGGTGCTCAGCAAGGAGCAACTGAAGGCCGCGCGCAAGGCCGAAAAAGCGGAGGCCAAGCAGCTGAAGAAGTCCGCCGAAAGCAAGCCGCGGGTATTCGTGCTGGATTTTCATGGCGACATCAAAGCCTCGGCGGCCGACCACCTGCGCCACGAGGTCACGGCCGTATTGAACCTGGCCACGGCCCAGGATGAAGTGGTGTTGCGCCTGGAAAGCGGTGGCGGCCTGGTGCACAGCTATGGCCTGGCGGCCTCGCAACTGGCGCGCATTCGCCAGGCCGGGGTGCCGCTGACCGTCTGCATCGACAAGGTGGCGGCCAGTGGCGGCTACATGATGGCCTGTATCGGCGACAAGATCCTCAGCGCCCCCTTCGCCGTGCTCGGTTCGATCGGCGTGGTGGCGCAGTTGCCCAATGTCCACAGGCTGCTGAAGAAGCACAATATCGATTTCGAGGTGCTCACCGCCGGTGAGTACAAACGCACCCTGACGGTATTCGGCGAGAACACCGACAAGGGCCGGGAGAAGTTCCAGGAAGATCTGGAGTCCGTCCATGAGCTGTTCAAGGGCTTCGTCGCCCGCTACCGCCCGCGCCTGGCGATCGAGGAGGTGGCCACCGGCGAAGTCTGGCTGGGCCTTGCCGCTTTGGAGAAACAACTGGTCGATGAAATCAAGACCAGTGACGAGTATCTCGCCGCGCGCGCCGAAGAGGCCGAACTGTTTAATCTGCGCTACGAGGAAAAGAAGACCCTGCAGGAGCGCGTCGGTCTTGCGACTGCGGCGGCTCTGGATCGATTCGTGCTGAACTGGCTGGGGCGCCTCAATCAACAGCGTTTCTGGTGACAGCGCGCAACCCTGGGAGACCGAGATGACTAAATTCAGCGCACTGCAAGCCCGGGAAGTGGCTCCGGGCAGCTTCGAGCAGACGCTCGTCGAGCGCGACACCGCCGATCTGCCGGCGGGCGAGTTGCTGATTCGGGTCAGCTACTCATCGCTTAATTACAAGGATGCCCTGTCCGCCAGTGGCAACCGCGGCGTCACCCGGCAGTTCCCGCATACGCCGGGCATCGATGCGGCGGGCCTGGTGGTGGAGTCCGCGGTGGGCGAGTTCGCGGTCGGTGACGAGGTCATAGTGACCGGCTACGACCTGGGCATGAACACCCCGGGCGGCTTCGGCCAATATATCCGGGTGCCGGCGGCGTGGGCGATCAAGCGCCCGCAGGGGCTGTCCCTGCGCCAGGCCATGCTGCTGGGTACCGCCGGCCTGACCGCCGCCCTGTGCGTCGACAAGCTTGAGCGCGCGGGCCTGCGGCCCGACGCCGGCCCTATCCTGGTCACGGGCGCGACCGGCGGGGTGGGCAGCATCGCGGTGGCCCTGCTGAGCAAGCTGGGCTACCAGGTAGCGGCAGCCACCGGCAAGCCCGAGCAGGAAGACTTCCTGCGGCGGCTGGGGGCACAGAGCATAGTGGCGCGCAGCGAGTTGCAGGAGGGCGCCGGCAAGCCTCTGCTCAAGGAGCGCTGGGCCGGCGCAGTGGATACCGTCGGCGGCGAGATCCTGTTCAACGTGCTCAAGGCCTTGCGCTATGGTGGCAGCGCCGCCTGCTGCGGCCTGAGGGCCGGCATCCAGTTCAATGCCAGCGTCTTGCCGTTCATCCTGCGCGGGGTGAATCTGCTGGGCGTCGATTCGGTGGAGTTGCCGCTGGTGGTCAAGGCGTCGATGTGGGACAAGCTGTCGCTGCAATGGAAGCTCGATCTGAGCAGCCTCGAGCGCGAAGTGGGCCTGAGCGATCTGCCAGAAGCCATCGGGCAGATGCTCGCGGGCAAGCTCAGCGGCCGGGTGCTGGTAGCGCTGGGCTGAGCCTTTGCGCTCAGTCGGCGCGGACAGATTCGGCGAGGCTCAGACGAAAAGGCCCTGCGATTGCGCAGGGCCTTTTTATTTGCGAGGTCGATCAGCCTTGCCGGCGGCGGAACAGCGGTTGCGGCTGGTCGGTCGCGGCCTGGTAGACCTCGCTGAAGTCCTGGAGGCTGGCCAGGGCGTCGTAGGGGTCGCGATCGGCGCGCAGGGCGTAGGCGTCGAAGCCGCAGCGCTTCATGAAGAACAGCTGGTCGCGCAGCACGTCACCGATGGCGCGAATCTCGCCCTTGTAACCGTAGCGTTCGCGCAGCAGGCGCGCACTGGAGAAGTGGCGGCCGTCGGTGAAGCTGGGGAAATTCAGGGCGATCACCTGGAAGTGCTGGAGATCCTCGGCGATCTCCTCGACCTGCTCGTCGGCCTCCAGCCATACGCCGAGGCCGCCGTCGCGGGCCTTGAGCGCGTGGCTGTGCTCGCGCCAGAGGCTCAGCGGGACGATCAAATCGTCGCAATTGGAGATGCCGTCCAGGGTGGCGTCCTTGTCCAGCAGGTGCCAGGTCTCGTCGATGACCTGATCGTTCTTAATGATTCGCTGCATAGACGCGCTCCTTGAAGGGCTCGATGCCGATACGGCGGTAGGTGTCGATAAAGCGTTCGTCTTCACTGCGCTGTTCCACATAGACCTTGATGATCTTCTCGATCACGTCGGCCATTTCCTCCTGGGCGAAGGAGGGGCCGAGGATCTTGCCCAGGCTGGCGTCGCGGCTGGCGCTGCCGCCCAGGGACACCTGGTAGAACTCCTCGCCCTTCTTGTCGACGCCGAGGATGCCGATATGGCCGACGTGGTGGTGGCCGCAGGCGTTCATGCAACCGGAGATGTTGAGGTCGACCTCGCCGATGTCGAACAGGTAGTCCAGGTCGTCGAAGCGGCGCTGGATGGCTTCGGCGATGGGGATCGACTTGGCATTGGCCAGGGAGCAGAAATCGCCCCCGGGGCAGCAGATGACGTCGGTCAGCAGGCCGACGTTGGGGGTGGCGAAGCCCTGCTCGCGCAGTTCGCCCCAGAGCTGGAACAACTGCGCCTGCTCGACGTCGGCGAGGATCATGTTCTGCTCGTGGGAGTTGCGCACCTCGCCGAAGCTGTAGCGATCGGCCAGGTCGGCGATGGCATCGAGCTGCTTGTCGGTGACATCCCCCGGCGCCACGCCGGTGGGCTTGAGCGACAGGGTCACGGCGACATAGCCCGGGCGCTTGTGCGCGGCGGTGTTGCGCGCGCGCCAGCGGGCGAAGCCGGGGTGCTCGGCGTCCAGCGCGGCGAGGGCGGTGGCCTGATCCTCGAGCGCCTTGTAGGCCGGGTCGACGAAGAACTGGGAAATGCGCTGGACCTCGGCTTCGGTCAGGGTGGTCGGGCCATCCTTGAGGTGCGCCCATTCGGCAGCGACCTTGTCGGCGAAGACCTCCGGGGTCAGGGCCTTGACCAGGATCTTGATGCGCGCCTTGAACTTGTTGTCGCGGCGGCCGTAGCGGTTGTAGACGCGCAAGACGGCGTCCAGGTAGCTCAGCAGATGCTGCCAGGGCAGGAATTCGTTGATGAAGCTGCCGACGATCGGGGTGCGGCCCAGGCCGCCGCCGACGGAAACGCGAAAGCCCAGCTCGCCGGCGGCATTGCGCACCGCTTCCAGGCCGATGTCGTGGACTTCGATGGCCGCGCGATCGCTGACCGCGCCATTGACCGCAATCTTGAACTTGCGCGGCAGGAAGGCGAATTCCGGGTGAAAGGTCGACCACTGGCGAATGATCTCGCACCAGGGCCGCGGGTCTATGACCTCATCGGCGGCCACACCGGCGAACTGGTCGGTGGTGGTGTTGCGGATGCAGTTGCCGCTGGTCTGGATCGCATGCATCTGCACGCTGGCCAGTTCGGCGAGGATATCGGGTACGTCTTCGAGCTCGGGCCAGTTGAACTGGACGTTCTGCCGGGTGCTGATGTGGGCATAGCCCTTGTCGTAGTCACGGGCGATCTGCGCCAGTTTGCGCACCTGGGTCGAGGACAGCAGCCCGTAAGGCACCGCCACCCGCAGCATCGGCGCATAGCGCTGAATATAGAGGCCATTCTGCAGGCGCAGGGGGCGAAACTCCTCCCCGCTCAGCTCGCCGCTCAGGTAGCGGCGGGTTTGATCGCGGAACTGCTTGACGCGGTCCTCGACGATTTGTTGATCGTACTGGTCGTATACGTACATGAAGGGTCCCGTTATCAGGCTGCTTGCAGCAAATCAGCGCGCACGGCCGCGCTCTCCCAGCGGAGCCGGACAAGATACCAGTTCGGGGTTATGGGAAAAAGTGAACTTTGAGCATAAGCCAGTAATCGACGGCGCTAAGCCAGGCGCCTGGTCTGGCCGAGAGGCTTGAGCAAGCCGCTTGTCTGGTCTTTACTGGCGATGCGCAATCGCGCCCAACACAACAAGAGGCCAAGCCATGACCGACCATTCGGATATGAACGAGCGTGACAGCGTTGTCGATGCGCGGGCGATTTTCGTCTTGATCCTTCTCGCCGTGGTAACGGCGGTCTTTTGGGTCAGCCAGCAGTAGCCTAAAGACCGGCGAATGAGTCCGGCGCCGTCGGGGCAGGGCGGCGCCGGTTTGAAACGGCTCGTAGTTCCTGAGGGCCATAATGGCGGTGGCGTATTGGCAACTGCTCACCCCCACAGCCGTCGTATCAATTCGCACTGCCGCCGTTGATGGCTATAGTCAGCATTAACGCGCAAGGATTTGCAGGAGTCAGGCAGTCGATGCCCAATGTGCCATTGCCCCCGCTGGCTAAACCGCTAGAAACGATTGTGCATGGGCACTTGCACGAAGCCTTGCAGCAGTTCCTCAAGAGGCTGCGTGAGGCTGTCATGGATCAAGACCTGCGCTCCTCGACGAGTCAGGACCTGCAAGCCTGTGAAGATTTCCTGCGATTCTGCAATTTGTACGGTGCGCAGGCTATTGGCAATACCTGCTCGGCGATTGCACAAGGGCTCACCCAGCCGACGTCGAATTGGTCGGAGCACGCGGATAAGCTCAGCGAGTGGCGCCTGGTCGGCGATGATGAGGTGGATGACCTGCTCTCCGCCCGTCGGATGGCTCGCCAGCTTCGCGAGTCTCTCGGCTCTGTCGAACTGACAGTTTGTCGTTGCCTAAATCGTTTACACAAAAGCCCGATGTTGATCAGCGACAATCCACTCTCGCTCGATTTCCTCGTGCGCCGGTTGCAAGTGGCTTTTCGCTTGCGCGGTCAGCCGCTCAGCGTTCGCAGGCTGTTTCAGGAGCAGGTGGGTTCGTACTTGGGCGAGCTTCTTCAGCCGTACTTCAAAGCTCTGGCTGAAGCATTCGAGTCCCATGGCGTAACGCCGCTGCATGAACTCGCAAGGCCAGTGCGAACCGAACGCGGGGCGCACCCGCTTCGAACTCAAGGCCAGGCTGCCTATGACGCAGTCCAGCAGTTGCGCCAGACGCTGACCAGCGTTCGACCATCGACCCACGAGTTAAGACCTGACCTTCACAGTGTGTCTCCTCGCGAGGCGCTATTGGAGCTTCGCGAGCAGCCGCCGCCCGGTGGCGGCTGGGACCCCTGGGCGTTATTGCAATCCCTCAACCAGCTAGGTTGTCAGTTATCAGAGCATCAGCGCGAAGACACGCAACTGGTCACTGAGGTTTTCCAGGCGCTCAATCGTTCGCCCAACCTCGCCCCAGCCCTGAAGCCCGCCCTGCAACGTCTGCTGCTGCCCGTACTATCGGCCACGCTGGATGATTCCGGCGCCATTGCCAATCGCAATCACCCGGTGCGCGTCACTCTCGATCGGCTATTGCGCCTGTGCGATTACTGCGAGCCTCCCAACAAGGTTCTGGAAGCCCGACTGCTGGATCTGGTCAATCGCATCGTCGGCGAGGCGGATCGAGGCGACGGGGTTTTTCTCGTCTGCGACAGTGAACTCGACGAGCTGTCGGCAATTCAGCAGCGCGCCTATCGGCGCAGCGCCGAGCGTTTGAAACAGTTACACCGCGGACGCGACCTGCTGGAAAACGCGCAACGTGAGGTACAGAAGGCGCTGGCCGGCATTTACGGCGATCCGACGCCCAAGCTGCTGCTGGACTGGCTGGAGGCCGGTTGGCGCGACTTGCTGGTGCACGACTGGCTCTGCGCGCCCGGCCACAATCATGCGTGGAGCGGAGATCTTGGCTTGACCCAGTTGCTTGCCGATCGGTTAAGGGAGGCGGCGCGCTCGGCCAACGGGATAGCGCAAAGGGGCTACGCCTATCAGATTGAACACCTGTTAAAGGTGCTGCGTAAACGCATGGACGAGTTCAGTGCGGGTAATGTCATGACCTCGCACTTGATCGGCAGGCTTGAGCGCCAGCTCTCCGGCGCGGAGCCGGTGGAATGGACCGAGACACCAGGGAAGCTGTTGGAGTTGCCAGCGTCGGCGCCAGTTCCCGCCCGCCTGCAGCGTTGGCGTGAGCGGGTTGAGGCGCTCAATGAAGGGGATTGCCTGAAGACCCGCGAAGGGCAGCGACTCCAACTGATATGGGGCAACCCGCAGATGGATCATTACGTGCTGGCCGACGCCCAAGGCATCGAAGTTGGCAGCTATGGATTGGCCGAGCTGTGTGGCATGTTGGCCGATGGCATCTTGCTGGTCAGTGATCGGGAAAGCGACGATGAAAGTCTCGTACAGATCACGCTGCAGGATATCGTCGGCAGGCTTTACGGCGAAATCGCCCACGCACGCAGCCATGACGAATTGACCGGCCTGCACAACCGCCGCAGTTTCGAGGCTGCCATGGCCCGCAGTCTCTCGAGCGACTCATCGCCGGCCTTCATTCTTGCCCATATTGACCAGTTCAGTCTGATCAATGGCCATGCTGGGCCATTAGCCGGTGATGCCTGCTTGCGCCAGCTCAGCGAATGTCTGCAGCAATGCCTGCCGGGTGCCAGCTGCCTGGCGCGTATCGGTGGTGTGGAATTTGCGGCAATCCTGCCGGGCTGTGAGGAAAGGCGCGCCGCCGAACTGGCCGAGGGCCTTCGTGCGGTGGCTGAGGCCAAGGGCTTCACGTGGGAAGGGCAACAGCTCGGTGTCACCTTGAGTATCGGGGTCGTGGAGGCAAATGCCACCCGGCATGATGTCAGCAACTTGCTGTGTGACCTTCAGGCCGCCTGCACGGCCGCGAAGGTGGCTGGGCGCAATCGGGTGCATTGCTTCAGCATGTCGACAGACGATGCGGCCATCGGTTTGCAGGCGATCGCGGCGCGGGTCGATGACATTGTCGAGCGTGAGGACTTGTCGTTGCGCGTGCAGCAGATAGCACCTGCGGCAGCCGACTCCGAGGAGTTGCCTCACTACGAGCTTCTGTTGGTCATGCAGAACGACCTGCTGCTGCAGGACTTCATCGCTGCGGCCGAACGCTATCAGCGGATGAACAAGGTAGATCGATGGGTCTTGCGGCGTATCTTCGCTGAGCTGGCGCGTCAGCCGCAGATCTGGAGCCGCTGCAGCGGTTTGTCGATCAACTTGTCCGGTTGCAGTCTGAACGACGACAAATTGCTGGGCTTTATCGAGAGCCTGTTCGAGCGTTTCCCGGTCGATCCACGGCGCATCTGCTTCGAACTGACGGAAACTGCCGCGGTGGCCAACCTGGCCAAGACCGCCGATTTGGTGCGTCATTTGCAAAGAATCGGGTGCACCTTCTCTCTCGATGATTTCGGCGTGGGTTTCTCCTCGTTCGACTACCTTAAGCGCCTGCCCGTCGACTACGTGAAAATCGACGGCAGTTTCGTCAAGGAAATCGCCCGCTCCAGAGGCGACTTGGCCATGGTTCGCTCGATCAACGAGGTGGCCCATGCGCTGGGCCGGCGAACGGTCGCCGAATACGTGGAAACCCCCGCCATTCGCCAGCAGTTGCTGGAGATGGGCGTCGACTATGTGCAAGGTTACGGGGTGCAGAAGCCAGTGATGCTGGACCGCTGGCTCAGGCAGGAGACCACTCCAGCCTGACCCGTTAAGGCGAGTTCGTTAAGCGCAAGCCCGCCGCCTAGGCAGAACAGCATAAGGTCGGGCTCGCGCGCGCCTGTTCATGCTTGGCCTTTTCGCCGCAGCCCCGAGCGGCTCAGTTCGGCGGCCCGTGCGCGCAACTGGCCGCAGCCGCCGTCGACGTCCTGGCCGGCGGAGTTGCGCACCTTGGTCAATACCCCGCGGCTGTGCAGGTAGCGCACGATCTGCACGATGCGCTCGCCATCCGGGCGCTGGAATTCGTCCTGTTCCAGGCTGTTGTAGGGAATCAGGTTCAGTACCGCGAACTTGCCCTTGAACAGGCGCAGGATGTTGTCCATCTCTTCCTGGGTATCGTTGATGCCCTTGAGCAGGGTCCACTGGTACTGGATGGGATAGCCGACCGCCCGGGCATAAGCCTCACCCAATTCCACCAGTTCCTCAGGATCGATGAGCGGCGCGCGCGGCAACAGATGGCGGCGCAGCTCGGCGTCGGTGCTGTGCAGCGACAGGGCCAGCGCCGGCTTGATGCGCTGCTGCGGCAGGCGCTCGAACACCCGCGGGTCGCCGACCGTGGAGAACACCAGGTTGCGCTGGCCGATACCGCCGTCGGTGCCAAGCAGGTTGATGGCTTCGAGTACGTTGTCGAGGTTATGCGCCGGCTCGCCCATGCCCATAAAGACCACTTTCTTCACCGCTCGAAAGCGCCGGGCCAGGGCCACCTGGGCGACGATCTCGGCGGTTGACAGCTGGCGCAGCAGGCCGCTCTTGCCGGTCATGCAGAACACGCAGCCCACCGCGCAGCCGACCTGGCTGGAAACGCACAGGCCGCCTCTGGGCAGCAGCACGCTTTCCACCATCTGCTTGTCGGCCAGCTCCACCAGCAGCCGCGCCGAGCCATCTGCCGCGGGGTGTTCGGAGGCCAGGCGGGCCAGCCCGTGCAGTTCGCTACTCAGCTGGGGCAGGGCAGCGCGCACGGCCAGGGGCAGAAAGTTCTCGGTCTTCTGGTTGCGCGTGCCGGTATCCAGGGGCTTGCCTTGCAGCCAGGCACGGCTGATCCGCCCGATATGCATGGGCTTGGCGCCGAGGTCGGCAAGGCGTTGGTGGAAATCTTCGATCTGCATGGGGCGCGCATGCTACCACCGGCCGCGTTCCGGGCGTAGGGCCAAGCGCTTTAGCAGGCCATTGAAAAACGTAGGCGAGGCAGGCAAGACAAGGCAAAAACAGGCGAGAAACGCAGC
>JBFHKK010000010.1:0-18122 GCA_041595475.1 Pseudomonas sp.
ATCTGCTCGCCCGGCTCGGGGATGCTGGCGACCCAGTCGAGGCGCTCGCGCAGGGCCCGTTGCAGCACCTTCATCTTTTCCAGTTCGCCATGCACCAGATACAGCTCCGGTCGGTGGTCGAAGTGGCTGACCCAGTCGATCAGTTGCGACTGGCCGGCATGGGCGGAGAAACCGCCGAGGGTGTGCACCTGGGCTTTGACCGCGATGCGCTGGTGCAGCACCCGCACCGTGCTGGCGCCATCGACTATGGCGCGGCCCAGGGTGCCTCTGGCCTGAAAGCCGGGGAACACCAGATGGCAGTCGCTGCGCCAGAGGTTGTGCTTGAAGTGGTGGACGATGCGCCCGCCGTTGCACATGCCGGCGCCGGCGATGATGATGGCGCCGCTCTTGATCCGGTTGATCGCCATCGACTCCTCCGGCGTCGGCGTGCAGCGCAGGATCGGCAGCCAGTCGGTGATGCGCTTGATTCCGCGGGCCTTGATCTCGTCCTGTTCGAGCTGGTCGAACTGCTCGTGGTAACGGCTGTAGATGGCGTTGGCGCCGATCGCCATGGGGCTGTCGAGGAACACCGCTTGCTGCGGCAGGCGGCCCTCCTGGTAGAAGCGGCCGAGGTAGTAGATCAGGTCCTGGGTGCGACCGACGGCGAACGAAGGGATGAGCACGTTGCCGCCGTCGCGGTGGGCTTGCTGGAGAATCTCGGCCAGCTCCTCGATGGTCTCGCTATTGCTGCGGTGGTCGCGGTCGCCGTAGGTCGACTCGAGCATGACCACGTCGGCCTGGTCAAGAATCGCCGGGTCGCGCATCAGCGGCGAACAGGTGTTGCCCAGATCGCCGGAGAACACCAGGCGGCGGGTCAGCCGATGGTCGTGGACCACCAGTTCGACGATCGCCGAACCGAGGATGTGCCCGGCGTCGTGGAAGGTGACCTGCACGCCCTTGGCCACCTCATGGGCGTTGCCGTAGGGCAGGGGGCGGCGCAGCTTGAGCGTCTGTTCGGCGTCGCGGGTGGTATAGAGCGGCTTGACCGCCTCCTTGCCCTGGCGCACGCGCCACTTGCTTTCCCATTCGGCGTCCTTCTCCTGGATGTGTGCCGCGTCGAGCAGCATCAGCTCCATCAGCTCGCAACAGGCTTCGGTCGCGTAGATCGGCCCCTGGTAGCCCTGGGCGACCAGGCGTGGCAAGAGGCCGGTGTGGTCGAGATGGGAGTGGGAGATCACCACCGCATCCAGTTCTGAAGGCTCGAAGGCGAAGGGCGACCAGTTGCTGACCTCGTCCTGGCGCCGTCCCTGGCGCATGCCGCATTCGAGCAGGACCTTGGCGCCGTCACGGCTTTCGATCAGATAGCAGGAACCGGTGACCTGTTGAATGGCGCCGAGAAAGGTGAGTAAGGCCATGCTGGAAGTCCTCAAGGAAAGGAAGCGTTGCCTGAAGGCTGCCGCCAAAGCCGCTGCGCGGTCTTGACCTAGATCAGCATGGCCCGCCAAGACTGAGCCTAGCCTGGGAAAAAACCTGGAGCCTTTCATGATGCTGCAAATCCTGCCGAGTCTCGACGAACTGGCCGAACACGCCCGCCAGGAGCCAGAATTCGCTCAGTGGCGACGGGGCTACGGGCCGCTTGAACATGGCCCGCAGACCTGCGCCGCGGTGTTTCGCCTGGCGCACCAATTGGTCCAGGCCGGCCTGCAGCCGGATCTGGCCAGCGTCTACCGGCTGCTGCAGGCCCTCGATCGCTTGACTGCCGCCGGGCTCTGGCTGGTGGTGCACATGACCTACGCCCGGCGCGTCAGGCTCGATGGCGCGGCCCTTGAGGCGGAAGATTTCAAGGCGATTGCGGAGGGCCATACCGGCGGGGCGCTGAACATGGTGCCGGCCTACGCCGGCTACCTGGCGCTCAATGCCCTGAGCGGCGAGACCCGTGCCTGGCTGATGGGGCAGGGCCACTGCGTGGCGGCGATCGAGGCGCTCAACCTGCTGACCGCCAACCAGCATCCCGAGCAGGCCGAGCGCTACACGCGCGACGAGCCGGGCATGAGCCGGCTGGCCGCCGATTTCTACAGCTATGCACAAGGCCCCGACGGCAGTGTCGGCGTGCCCCTGGGCAGTCATGTCAATCCGCATACCGCCGGCGGTATCGCCGAGGGCGGCTACCTGGGCTTTGCCGAGTTGCAGTACGCCCATATGCCGTTGCCGGGCGAAAAACTGGTGGCCTTCCTATCCGATGGCGCCGCCGAGGAACAGCGCGGCAGCGACTGGATGCCGCGCTGGTGGCGCGCCCAGGACTGCGGGGTGGCGGTGCCGCTGATGATCGCCAACGGCCGGCGCATCGAACAGCGCACCGAGCTGGGCACCCTCGAAGGCCTGGAGGGCTTTCGCCAGCATCTGCGTCGCTGCGGCTTCGATCCGCTGAGTTTCGATGGTCGCGACCCGGCCGCCTTCGTCTGCGCACTCTGGGAGCTGGAGCAGCGTCTGGCGCACCGGGTGCATGAGCACCAAGGCGGACTGCTGGAGTATCCGCTGCCCATGCCCTATGGCATCGCCGAGACGGTCAAGGGCTTTGGTTTCTATGGCGCCGGCAGCAACGCCGCGCATAACCTGCCGCTGCCGGCCAGCCCGCAGCAGGACGCGCAGGCGCGCGCGCTGTTCAACCAGCATGCGGCCAGACTCTGGGTCGCCCCGGCAGAGCTGGAGGCGGCCTGCGCGCTGTTCGGCGATCGTGGCGAGCGCCTGGCGGAGCGCGACCATCCGCTGGCGCTGCGCCATCCGCCGGAGCCGCGGATGCCCGAGCTGCATTACCGCAGCGAGGCCTGCTCGCCGATGGCGGCGCTGGATCGTTTCTTCGTCGACTTGGTGCGCGCCAATCCCGAGCTGCGCCCGCGCGTGGGCAATCCGGACGAACTGGCCAGCAACCGCCTGGGCGGCGTGCTGGCGGCCCTAAAGCACCGAGTCTGCGCGCCGGAAAGCGATAGCGAGGCCGTGCACGGCGCCATCATCACCGCGCTCAACGAGGAGGCGGTGGTATCGGCCTGCCTGGCCAACCAGGGCGGCCTGAATCTGCTGGCCAGCTACGAGGCCTTCTGCATGAAGATGCTCGGGGCGGTACGCCAGACGCTGATCTTCGCCCGTCAGCAGAAGGAAGTCGGGCGGCCGGCCGGCTGGCTCGGCTGGCCGCTGGTCGCCACCTCCCACACCTGGGAGAACGGCAAGAACCAGCAGTCGCACCAGGACACCAGCTTCTGCGAGGCGCTGCTGGGCGAGATGAGCGATGGCGTGCGGGTGCTCTTTCCGGCCGATCACAATTCGCTGCTGGCCCTGCTGCCGGCGATCTACCGGGCGCGCGGGCAGCTGGCCTGCCTGGTGGTGCCCAAGCGCGAGCGGCCGGCCGTGCTCGACCGCGCTCAGGCCGAGCAACTCGCCGAGCAGGGCGCATTGGAGCTCGGCCGGGACGGGCTCGGCGAGCCGCTGCTGCTGATCGCCAACGGCAGTTACCAGCTGGGCGAGATGACCCGCGCGGCCGAGCGCCTGAGCCAGCGCGCTGTGCCCTGGCGGCTGATCTACCTGCAGGAGCCGGGACGCTTCCGCGCTCCGCGCGATGCCCATGAGCAGCAGGCGCTGGCCGGCGCAGCGCTGCGCGAGCGACTGTTTCCGGACGCGCCGCACAAGCGCGTATTGCTGACCCACATGCGCCCGGAGGTGGCCCGCGGACACCTCTGGCCGATTCTTGGCGAGGCGCGGCAATGCCGGGTGCTGGGCTACTGCAACCGCGGCGGCACCCTGGATGAGGCCGGCATGCTGTTCGCCAATCGCGCCACTTGGGCCCATGTGCTGGAGGCAGTGGCGCAGCTGCTGCAGTTGCCGCTGCTCAAGCTGTTGAAGGCCGACGAGGCGGCGGCGCTGGCCGGTGAGGGCGATCCCCGCTGTCTGCGCTGAACGCGCCCCGGCGCGGCCAGGCAGGCGTCAAGCGCCGACGCAGTCGGCTTCGTTGAAGCGCTCAGTGGTGATCGGCCGATTGCTCGGATACTCGCTGAACTGGTAGCGCAGCACCGCGCCGCGGGCCAGCAGCCGGCGAAAACCAGGGTTGGCGCAGACGCTCTGGGTCAGCTGCGCGCGCACCGTCTGCGGATGTTCGCGCATCTGCGCGGCGTGCTCGCTGCGCACGCTGAGGTGATTGATCAGTTCATGGCCTTCGGCGCTGTAGCCGCGATCGAGAATATCGGCGTTGATGGCCCGTGGCGTGCCCTGGCTGCTGGCGCGCGCGACCTGCTCGAGCAGCTGGCTCAGGGCCGCATCCCTTGGCCCTTCGGCCGCGCTGCAGAGCGGCAGGCAGAGGGCGAGGCAGAAGACGAGGGAACGCGACATGGGCGGCTCCGAAGGGGTGGGCAACTTTGTTAGACTGCCGCGCCCGACTGTCCAGGAGCAAGCATCTTGTGCCTCTTATGTCTGCGCGGTCCGGCGCGATGAGCCATGCCGTCGCCCGTTTGCGCGCCGCGCGCCTGGCGCGCAGCGTCAAGCCGTTCCGAGCCCGTGGCTCCAAGGCTATCCGCTGCGCGGCCTGTCGGCTGGTGCCGAGCCATTGCCTGTGCGCCTGGCGGCCGCGGGTCGAGGCGCAATCGGGGGTGTGCCTGCTGATGCACGATGTCGAGGCGCTCAAGCCGAGCAACACCGGCTGGCTGATCGCCGACCTGCTGGCCGCGACCTCGGCCTTCGGCTGGTCGCGCACGGCGGTCGATCCGGCCCTGCCGGCGCTGCTGGCCGAGCCGCAGTGGCAACCCTACCTGGTGTTTCCGGGGGAATATGCGGCGCCCGAGCGGGTGGTCAGCGAAGTGCAGCTGGCACCGGGCAAGCGGCCGCTGTTCGTGCTGCTGGATGCGACCTGGACCGAGGCGCGCAAGATGTTTCGCAAGAGCCCCTATCTGGACGCGCTGCCGGTGCTGAGTTTTCAGCCCGAACAGCTGTCGCGTTACCGCCTGCGCCGCTCCACGCGCGGCGAGCACCTGTGCACCGCGGAAGTGGCGGCGCTGTGCCTGGAACTGGCGGGCGACCGGCGCGCCGCCGCCGCCCTGGACGCCTATCTGGATGTATTCAGCCAGCATTACCTGGCGGCCAAGGCGTCACGCGGCATCGATCGGGATGATCCGCTGCATCGGCACTTGCGCAGCTTTCTCTAGCGGGGTTTGCTGCGCTGGGCGGCAAGGGCCTGGGCCAGAGCTGGGCCAGCAGCATGCCGGCGAACATCAGGGCGCAGCCGACATAGCCGCGCAGCGCCAGCGCCTCGCCCAGCAGCAGGGCGCCGAAGAGCGCGGCGAACACCGCCTCGAGCGAGAGAATGATTGCGGCGTGGGAGGCGATCGCATGTTGCTGCGCCACCACCTGCAGGGTGAAGCCCACCGCCACGCCGAACAGACCGCCGTAGAGAATCGCCGGCCCGGCGGCGATGATCGCCTCCAGACGAATCTCCTCGAAGATCAGCGCCAGGACCAGGCTGATCAGCGCGCAGGTGGCGAACTGCACCACGGCCAGGCGCAGCGGGTCATGGCGGCTGGCGAACAAGCTCACCAGCAGCACATGCACGCCCCAGACGAAGGCCCCGGCCAATTGCAGCCAGTCGCCGGACGCCACCGTAAAGCCCTCGCGGACGCTCAGCAGGAACATCCCCAGCACGGCCAGGCCGGCGCCCAGCCAGATGCCCAGGCCGGTCTTGTGGCCGATGAACAGCCCCAGCAGCGGCACTATGATCACGTAGAGGCCGGTGATGAAGCCGGAATTGGTCACGCTGGTGAACAGCAGGCCGACCTGCTGCAGGTTGATGCCCAGCGTCAGGGCCAGGCCCATGATGACCCCGCCGAGCAGCAGCGGCCGGCTGAAGCCGCCGTCCTCTGCCGAGCCGCGCTGCAGCAGCGGCAGGATCGGCAGCAGCACCAGGGTCGCCAGGGCGAAGCGCAGGCCGCTGTAGAGGAAGGGGCCGATCGCGTCCATGCCCAGGCGCTGGGCGACGAAGGCCGAACCCCAGATCAGCGCGGTCAGCAGCATCAGCAGATCGGCGCGCAAGGCAGTATTTCGCATGGCGACTACTCGTTCGGGCAAAGGCGAAACTGTGCCCCAGTGCACCAGGCTTGACCACCCCGGCCCTGCTCGGCATGCTCAAACGGCGCATTCGCCGTCGCTTTTCCATAATAACAACAGGGTTCAGCATGGCCGCCTACGAGATCTTGATCGCCGATGACCATCCGCTGTTTCGCAGCGCCCTGCAGCAGGCCCTGAATCTGAGCCTCGGGCCGGATCTGCGTCTGGTCGAAGCCGCCAGCATCGCCGAACTGGAGCGCTGCCTGGAGCAGGCGGCCGATTGCGATCTGGTCCTGCTCGACCTGAACATGCCCGGCGCCTATGGCTTCTCAGGGCTGGTGCTGCTACGCGGGCAGTACCCGCAGCTGCCGGTGGTGATGGTCTCGGCGCAGGAGGACGCGGCGGTGGTGGCGCGGGCCCGCGAGTTCGGCGCCAGCGGCTTCATTCCCAAGTCCAGTTCGCTGGAGATCATCCAGCAGGCGGTGAGGGCGGTGCTCGACGGCGATGCCTGGTGGCCGCCGCTGTCGCCGCAGGCAGCGGCCGTCTCCAGCGAGGCCAAGGCCGCCGTTGCCGGCCTGGCGAGCCTGACGCCGCAGCAGTTTCGGGTGCTGAGCATGGTCTGCGAAGGCTTGCTGAACAAGCAGATCGCCTACGAGCTGGGGGTGTCCGAGGCGACCATCAAGGCTCATGTGACGGCGATCTTCCGCAAGCTTGGGGTGCGCAACCGCACCCAGGCGGCCTTGCTGTTGCAGCAACTGGAGTCGCTGCCGGGCGCCAGCCAGGGCTAGTTGAGGCTCGGCAGGACGATCTCGTCGCTGCGCTGGATGCCGGCGGTCAGTGCCCGGCACTGCTCGAGGAACTCGCGCATGGCGGCGGTCTGGTACTTCTGCTTGTGCCAGATGAAGTTGAACTGGCGGCGCAGGTCCAAACTCGGGGTTTCCACCGGCACCAGGCTGCCGCGGCGAAAGGCATCGCGCAGGGCCAGGCGCGAGATGCAGCCGATGCCCAGGCCCGACTCCACGGCGCGCTTGATCGCCTCGGTGTGCTCCAGCTCCAGGCGGATATTCAGCGAACGGGGGTGATGGCGCATGGCGTGGTCGAAGGTCAGGCGCGTGCCCGAACCCTGTTCGCGCAGTATCCAGGCCTCGCGCGCCAGCGCTTCCAGGCTCGCCTCGCCCTGGCCGGCCAGGGCGTGCCGGGGGGCGCAGAACACCACCAGCTCGTCCTCGACCCAGGGCTGCACCTCGATGTCCGGGTGCTGGCAGTCACCTTCGATCAGGCCCAGATCCAGCTCGTAATGAGCGATCTGCTGCACCACGTGGGCGGTGTTGTGTACCTGCAGCTTGACCCGGCACTCCGGGTGACGCTGCATGAAGCTGCCGATCAACAGGGTGGCCAGGTAGTTGCCGATGGTCAGGGTGGCGCCGACGTTCAGCGAGCCGAAGCCGCGCTTGCCGGCCAGCAGGCGCTCGATCTCCCTGGCCTGGTCGAGCAGGGCCACCGCCTCGGGCAGCAGCTGTCGGCCCAGGGCGTTGAGGTTCAGGCGTTTGCCGGCGCGGTCGAACAGCTGGCAGTCGGACTGGCGCTCCAGTTCGGTCAGCGAGGTGCTGGTGGCCGACTGCGATAGGGCCAGGGATTCGGCGGCGCGCGAGACGCTTTCCTGCTGGGCCACGGCGACGAAGACCTGGAGCTGTCTAAGGGTAAATCGCATATCTATATAACCGATAACCTATATCTTGATAATCCACTTAACAGATATTCTGCCCTTGCCTAGAATGCCGCGCAATCACCCGCAAGGGACTCTGCAACTCTTCGAGGAAGCCGGCATGAGCAATCTGAACGTGGAGCGTGTGCTCAGCGTCCACCACTGGAACGATACCCTGTTCAGTTTCAAGACCACCCGCAATGCGGGCCTGCGCTTCGAGAACGGCCAGTTCGTGATGATCGGCCTGCAGCAGGACGACGGTCGCCCGCTGATGCGCGCCTACTCGATCGCCAGCCCCAATTACGAGGAGCACCTGGAGTTCTTCAGCATCAAGGTGCCGGACGGTCCCCTGACCTCCAGGCTGCAGCACCTCAAGCCGGGTGACCAGTTGATGGTCAGCCGCAAGCCCACCGGCACCCTGCTGCTCGACGACCTCTTGCCGGGCAAGCATCTCTATCTGCTCAGCACCGGCACCGGCCTGGCGCCCTTCATGAGCGTGATCCAGGACCCCGAGACCTACGAGCGCTTCGAGAAGGTGGTGCTGGTGCATGGCGTGCGTTACGTCAACGAGGTCGCCTATCGCGAGTTCATCACCGAGCACCTGCCGCGCAACGAGTATTTCGGCGAATCGCTCAAGAGCAAGCTGGTCTACTACCCGACCGTCACCCGTGAGCCCTTCGAGAACCAGGGCCGGCTGACCGATCTGATGCGCAGCGGCAAGCTGTTCCGCGACATCGGCCTGGCGCCGATCAACCCGCGCGACGATCGCGCCATGATCTGCGGCAGTCCGAGCATGCTCGACGAGACCAGCGCGGTGCTGGACGAATTCGGCCTGAGGATTTCGCCGCGCCTGGGCGAACCGGGCGACTACCTGATCGAGCGCGCCTTCGTCGAGAAGTAAGCCGACGACAGCGCCTCTGCGGGTGGGTCTAGGGGCGGGCATCCGCCGCTAGCGCAGCCGGCTCGATCGCCATGCTGAAGCGGTTGCCGCCGTCGTACTTGGCCCGGTACATGGCCTGGTCGGCGCTCTGCAGCAGCTGCTGGGCCTCGCTGCCGTGCTGCGGATAGAGGGCGACGCCGATGCTGGGCCGGGGGAGGTGCGCGTGGCCGTCCAGCTGCAACGGCTGGTTGAGCTGCAGGCGGACCTTGGCGGCGACCGTCAGGGCATGATCCGGGCCCTGGGCGTCTTCGAGCAATACCACGAACTCATCACCGCCGAGGCGGGCCACCGTATCGGATTCGCGTACGCAGTGGCGCAGCCGCTCGGCGACCTCCTGCAGGAACAGATCGCCGGTGGCATGGCCGTGACGATCGTTGATCTGCTTGAAGCCGTCCAGATCCAGGAACAGCAGGGCGACCTGCGCCTGCTCGCGGCGGGCCCGCGCCAGGGCAATGTGCAGGCGGTCCTGAAGCAGGGCGCGATTGGGCAAGCGGGTGAGCGGATCGTATTGGGCCATGAATTGCAGATGCTCGAGCATCTGCCAGTGCTCGATGGCCGCGGCCACCGGCAGCGCGATGAACTCCAGCAGCTCAGTATCGCGCGCTTCATAGTGGGCCTCGGCGTCGCCGCCCTGGACGATGAGCGCGCCCAGATTGCCCCGGCGTCCCGCCAGCGGCACGCCCAGCCAAGGCAGTCGCTCGCCATCCGCGCCTGGTTCCTGCTGCGACCCTTGCGTCGGCGACGCGGCGGCGCAGTCGCTGGGCTGTCTGCCCATGACTCGCGCGCCGAGGGTGCAGGCGTCTGTCTGTAGCCGGTGCACGCCGAGCTGGTAGGCCAGGCGCAGTTCACCGCTCTGTGTATCCGCGAGAACGAGGGAGAAGGCGCTGAAGGGCAGCAATTGGCCGATGATTCGCTGAATCTGCGCGAACAGGTCGGCCATGTCCTCTGCAGCATGGGCGGCCTGGGAGATGGCATGGCTGGCCATGCGCATGGACTCGCTGCGCTTGCGTTCGCTGATGTCGCGGGCGACGGCGATCCTTACCTGGTCGCGCTCCGACCAGCGCGCCGACCACATGATATGGACGATCTGCCCGTCCTTGCGCAGGTAGCGATTCTCGAAATGCAGCTTGCTGCTTCCCGCCATGATCTCGCCAGCGGCCTGCAGGGTCCGTTCACGGTCCTGCGGATGAACCAGATCGATCATCACCCGACCCACCATTTCTTCGGGCGCATAGCCGAAGATGCGCTCACAGGCGGCGCTGACGAACAGGAAGCGGCCCTCGCGATCGACGATGCAGATGGCGTCGAGCAAAAGATCCAGAACCTTGCTGTGGGCGAGGGAAACGGGATTCGTCATGGACTGCGGCCATTCTCCGACGACAGGGCATAGGCGAGAGCAACAGCCGCGAGCTGGCCAAGCATTCGGACCGGCTCCACTGGCACGTAAGACGATACTGCAAATGCGCTACAAATGGACAATGGCAAAGCCATCGGCTGCGCGGCGCGGGCGCTGCTGCGCCGCTTGCCGCGGCACCCTTAGAGGTCAAGGCGCGGCCTGGGCACTGACCGTCTCGAGCACGCAGATCCGTCCGGGCTGCGGGTAGTGCCAGCGCACCTCCACATCCCATAGGCGGGTGCCGTAGCGTCGCTCCGCTGGCGGCCGCTGGTAGGCCGGGCGCGGGTCCTGGGCCAGGCACTGCTCGATCAGCTCGACCAGGGGCTGCTGCAGACGCAGGCCATGCTCGCGCGCCTGGGCCAGGGCATTCTCGCTCCAGTCGACGGCGATGGGTTCGGGCGCCGCGGCGGCGATGGCGTTACGCGCTTCGCTGACGCAGTCGGCATAGGGCACGTAAGGCTTGATATCCAGCACCGGGGTGCCGTCGAGCAGGTCGATGCCGGAGAGCCAGAGCCGGCCGGCCTCGACCCGCTCGAGCCGGACCACCGACTGGCCGATGCCGTTGGGCCTGTGGCTGGCGCGAGTGGCGAACACACCGAGCGACTGGTTGCCGCCCAGGCGCGGCGGGCGCACCCGGAGCCGCGGCTGGTCCTGCAGGGCCCGATGGAACAGGAACAGCAGCCAGACATGGCTGACCTGCTCCAGCCCTTGCACGGCCTCGGGGCTGTCGAACGGCGGCAGCAGCTCGACAACGCCCTGCGCCGCCGGCGCCAGCAGGGGCTGGCGCGGAATGGCGAATTTCTCCTTGAAACAGGAGCGGACGAAGCCAATCGGCGAGACGGCGTAGGACATGGCGGTGGAACCCTTGGCGCGAGGACGCCATGGTACCTGAGTCGGCGCCGCTGCCGCTGCGCAGGCCGGCGGCTGCTTCAGCCGCGCTCGCGCAGGGCCAGTCCCTTGAGGAAATTGCGCAGGAACTGGTCGCCGCAGACGCGGTAGTTGCTGTGGCCGGCCTTGCGAAACAGGGCGCTCATTTCCGGCTTGGACACGGCGCAGTCGACGCTGTGCATGATCGCGTGCATGTCCTGCTCCTTCAGCTCGAAGGCCACCCGCAGCTTTTTCAGCACCAGATTGTTGCTGACCGGCAGCTCCAGGGGCTGACGCGGGCGACTGTCGTCGCGGCCGCGCTTGAGCGCCACCAGACCGTCGAGAAAGTGCGCGAGAAGCTCATCGCTGCAGGAGACGAAGCCGGGCTCATCGTCTTTCTTCAGCAGCTCGGCGACCTCGGCCGCGCTGGATGGCTGGCCGCCGAGCTGGAAAATCTCGGCCATACGCGCATCGCTGGCATCGAGGCTGTAGCGCAGGCTGCGCAGGACATCGTTGTTGAGCATGGAAATCTGGCTGCCTCTCGCGGGTGCCCTAGGGCGGTAACTGATGACGGATGAAGTGGGCCGGCGTCTCAGAAGCGTTCGGCCACGGCCAGGTAGCGCCACTGGCCGGGGGAGACCTTGCCCATGGGCACGGCGCCGATGCGGATGCGCTTGAGGCCGAGCACCTTGAGACCGACGCTGTTGCACATAAAGACGATCTGCCCGGGTTGCGGGTTCTTCAGGGCGAAGCGCAGGCGGGTTTCGCTCTGCCAGCTGACCTTGCAGGGTGCCAGAGCCACGCCATTGAAGCTCAGGCCGTGATTCAGGCGCTTGAGCTGGCTGGCGCTGAGCTGGCCCTCTACCTCGACCACATACTCCTGCTCGAGCTTGGCCTGGTCTTCCCGGAGCTTGCGCTCGGTGCGCCAGTCCTGGGTCAGCACATGCAAGCCGTCGGCGCCGGCCTGCAGCGGCAGGCAGGGCGTCAGACGCTCGAAGTGGCCCTGCAGCAGGCGAATGCCGGCGCGATCCTCGGGCCAGTGGGTGGCTGCACTGAGGGTCGCGGCGGCGCTGCTCGGCCCGTGGCCGGGCGGAACATGCAGCAGCAGGGTGACCGGCTCCAGGGGCGCGGCGAGCGCGCCTGGCAGCAGCTCGACGCGCTCATCCTGCACCTTGAACTGCGGTTGCTCGATGACCTGACCGTCCACTTGCACCCAGCCGCCCTGGATATACAGCTCGGCCTCGCGGCGCGAGCAGCCGACCAGCTCGATCAGGCGCTTGGACAGGCGAGTGGGTTCAGTCATGGCAGGGCGATCATCGGCAGGGGCGGGGCGCCATTGTAGCGGCTCGTGTGGCTGGCGGGCGGATAAAAAAACCGCTCCGAGGAGCGGTTCTTCGCGGGCCGGCGCTTCAGCCACCGAGATAGGCGTCGCGCACCTTGGGGTCGCTCAGCAACTCGTGGCCGCTGCCCTGCATGACGATCCGCCCGTTCTCCAGCACATAGCCGCGATCGGCCAGCCTGAGCGCCTGGTTGGCGTTCTGCTCGACCAGGAAGATGGTCACGCCATCGCTGCGCAGCTGTTCGATGATGTCGAAGATCTGCTGGATGATGATCGGCGCCAGGCCCAGCGAGGGCTCGTCGAGCAGCAACAGCTTGGGCTGGCTCATCAGCGCGCGGCCGATGGCGAGCATCTGCTGCTCGCCGCCGGACATGGTGCCGGCGCGCTGCAGCAGGCGCTCCTTGAGCCGCGGAAACAGCTGCAGGACCTTGTCCAGTTGCGCCTGGAATTCCTCCTTGGCGGTGAAGAAGCCGCCCATGGCGAGGTTCTCCTCCACGGTCAGGCGGGCGAACACGCGGCGACCCTCCGGCACTATGGCGATGCTCTTGCGCATGATCTGCGGGGTGTCCTGGCCGACCAGTTCCTCGCCCTGGTAGCGGATGCTGCCGCTGCTGGCCTGGGGGCTGCCGCAGAGGGTCATCAGCAGGGTCGACTTGCCGGCGCCGTTGGCGCCGATCAGGGTGACGATCTCGCCCTGGCGCACCTCGACGCACACGTCGTGGAGGGCCTGGATCTTGCCGTAGAAGGTGGAGACCTTGTCGAACGTCAGCATGGCTCAGGCCTCTCCCAGATAGGCTTTGATCACGTCCGGGTTGTCCCGCACCTGGGCGGGCGTGCCCTCGGCCAGGGGCGTGCCCTGGTTGATCACGTAGATGTAGTCGGAAATGCTCATCACCAGCTTCATGTCGTGTTCGATCAGCAGCACAGTGACGTTGTGCCGGTCGCGCAGCAGGCCGATCAGCGCCTTGAGGTCGTCGGTTTCCTTCGGGTTGAGGCCGGCCGCCGGCTCGTCGAGCATGAGGATGCGCGGGCGGGTCATCATGCAGCGGGCGATCTCCAGGCGCCGTTGCTGACCGTAGGCCAGGGTGCCGGCCGGGCGGTTGGCGAACTCGCTGAGATCGACCTGCTCCAGCCAGTGGGCGGCGTATTCCATGGCCTGGCGTTCGCTCTTGCGGAAGGCCGGGGTCTTCAGCAGGCCGGCGAGGAAGTTGGTGTTGAGGTGGCGATGCTGGGCCACCAGCAGGTTCTCCACCGCGGTCATGTCCTTGAACAGGCGCACGTTCTGGAAGGTGCGTACCACGCCCTTGCGGGCGATCTGGTGGCCGGGCAGGCCCTCGATCTGCTCCTTGTCCAGGCGAATGTTGCCGGTGGTCGGCTGGTAGAAGCCGGTCAGGCAGTTGAACACCGTGGTCTTGCCGGCGCCGTTGGGGCCGATCATCGACACCACCTGCTTCTCGTGCACCTTCAGGCCCACCCCGTTGACGGCCAGGAGGCCGCCGAAGCGCATGGACAGGCCGCTGACTTCTAGGATCGGGCGGCTCATGGTTTCAGCTCCAGGTGGGGGCGCTGCATCGGCAGCAGGCCTTGCGGGCGCCAGATCATCATCAGCACCATCAGGGCGCCGAACATCAACATGCGGTACTCGCTGAACTCGCGCATCAGCTCCGGCAGCAGGATCATCACCACCGCGGCGAGGATGATGCCCAGTTGCGAGCCCATGCCGCCGAGCACGACTATGGCGAGGATGATCGCCGACTCGATGAAGGTGAAGGACTCGGGCGTCACCAGGCCCTGGCGGGCGGCGAAGAAGCTGCCGGCGAAACCGGCGAAGGTGGCGCCCAGGGTGAAGGCCGAGAGCTTGATCACCGTGGGGTTCATGCCCAGCGCGCGGCAGGCGATCTCGTCCTCGCGCAGCGCCTCCCAGGCCCGGCCCAGCGGCATGCGCAGCAGGCGGTTGATCACGAACAGGGTCAGCAGCACCAGCAGCAGGGCGATCAGGTAGAGGAAGATCACCTTGTTGATCGAGTTGTAGGCCACCCCGAAGTATTCGTGGAAGGTCTGCAGGCCTTCGGCGGCCTTGCGCTCGAAGGACAGGCCGAACAGGGTCGGCTTGTCGATGTTGCTGATGCCGTTGGGGCCGCCGGTGACCTCGGTCATGTTGCGCAGCAGGATGCGGATGATCTCGCCGAAACCGAGGGTGACGATGGCCAGGTAGTCGCCGCGCAGGCGCAGCACCGGGAAGCCGAGGATGAAGCCGAAGAAGGCCGCCATCAGGCCGGCGATCGGCAGGCAGGTCCAGAAGCCCAGGCCGTAGTAGTGCGACAGCAGCGCATAGCTGTAGGCCCCTACCGCGTAGAAGCCGACGTAGCCCAGATCCAGCAGGCCGGCCAGGCCGACCACGATGTTCAGGCCCAGGCCGAGCATCACGTAGATCAGGATCAGGGTGGCGATGTCCACCGCGCCGCGGCTGCCGAAGAAGGGCCAGGCCAGCGCCAGCATGATCAGGGCGAGAATGGCCCAGCGCTGGGTCGAGGGTAGGGTGAGGAAGTCGCTCGCCTTGCCGGGCATGCTCGGCAGCTTGGGCGCCTGGGCCCAGGCCGCGCCGAGGCGGTCGCGAAACAGCTGCCAGAAGAACATGGCGATGGCGCAGGCGGCGATGGTCCAGAGCACGGCCGGGCTGGCGCCGTGCACTTCCAGGCGGATGCCGACGGTGGTCAGCTTCAGGCCCAGCACCGGGTAGGCCACGGCCAGCACCAAGAGGGCGCTGAAGAAGGCGGTCTTGAGATTCTTGCCGATTGCCGAATTCATACCTTTTCAACCTCCGGGCGGCCGAGAATGCCGGTCGGACGGAACAGCAGCACCAGCACCAGCAGGCTGAAGGCCACCACGTCCTTGTACTGATCGCCGAACAGATCGGCGCCGAAGGCTTCGGCCACGCCCAGCACCAGGCCGCCGAGCACCGCCCCGGGGATGCTGCCGATGCCGCCGAGCACAGCCGCGGTGAAGGCCTTGATGCCGGCGAGGAAGCCCAGGTGCGGGTTGATCACGCCATACTGGATGCCCAGCAGCACCGCGGCGACCGCGGCCAGGGCGGCGCCGATGACGAAGGTCAGGGCGATGATGGCGTTGGTGTTGATGCCCAGCAGGTTGGCCATCTTCAGGTCTTCGGCGCTGGCGCGGCAGGCGCGGCCCAGGCGCGAGCGGGAAATGAACAGGGTCAGACCGACCATCACCAGGAAGGTGACGACGAAGATCAGCACCTGGATATAGGAAATCACCACGCCGTTCATGGTGCTCTCGCCGAAGACGAAATTACCCGGCAGCAGGTTGGGAATGGCCTTGTCCTTGGAGTCCTGGGCCAGCAGTACCCAGTTCTGCAGGAAGATCGACATGCCGATCGCCGAAATCAGCGGGATCAGACGGTTGCCGCCGCGCAGCGGACGGTAGGCGACCCGTTCGATGCTGTAGCCATAGGCACTGCAGACGATGATGCTGGCGGCGAAGGCCGCGACCATCACCAGCGGCAGGCTGTCGAGGCCGAGCAGGGTGAGTCCGGCGATGGCGATGAAGGCTACGTACGAGCCAATCATGTACACCTCGCCGTGGGCGAAGTTGATCATGCCGATGATGCCGTAGACCATGGTGTAGCCGATGGCGATCAGGGCGTAGGTGCTGCCAACGGTGAGGCCGTTAACCAGCTGTTGCAGGTAGTGATACAGATCAGGCATTGCCTAACTCCTGGGTCGTCACGCACCGCGGCGCTTGTGGCGCAACATGAGACCGGGATTTCTGATAGACAAAGCCCACTGCGCTTGCAGTGGGCTCTGGGTTCAAGCGGGCTGCGCCCCAATCAATGGGTGGCGGCTTCGCTCTTGGTGCCGTCCTGGTGCCACTCGTAGACCACGAAGCTGAAGTCCTTCAGATCGCCCTTCTCGTCGAAGGCCAGGGTCCCGGTCGGGGTGTCGAAGCTGTTGGCGCGCAGCGCCGCGGCGACCTTGGCGGTGTCGCTGCTGCCGGCCTTCTCGATGCCCTCGGCGATCACCTGCACGGCGGCATAGGCCGGGAACACGAACGGGCCGGTCGGGTCCTGGTTCTTAGCCTTGAAGGCCTCGACCAGTGCCTGGTTCTTCGGATCCTGGTCGAAGGACTTGGGCAGGGTCACCAACATGCCTTCGGTGGCGGCGCCGGCGATCGCCGAGATTTCCTTGTTGCCGACGCCCTCGGGGCCCATGAAGCGGGCCTTGAGGCCCTTCTCGGCCGACTGGCGCAGCAGCAGGCCCAGTTCCGGGTGGTAGCCGCCGTAGTAGACGAAGTCGACACCGGCCTGCTTGAGCTTGGCGATCATCGCCGAGAAGTCCTTGTCGCCGGCGTTGATGCCTTCGAACACGGCGACCTTGACGCCCTTGCCCTCCAGGGTCTGCTTGACCGAGGTAGCGATGCCCTCGCCGTATTGCTGCTTGTCGTGGATGACCGCGACGGTCTGCGGCTTGATGTGATCGGCGATGTAGTTGGCGGCGGTCGGGCCCTGCAGGCTGTCCAGGCCGATGGTGCGGAACAGCAGCTCATAGCCGCGGGCGGTGATGTCCGGGCTGGTGGAGGCCGGGGTGATCATCAGGATGCCTTCGTCTTCGTAGATGTCGGACGCCGGCTGAGTGGAGCTGGAGCAGAGGTGGCCGACCACGAACTTGACTTCGTCGTTGACGATCTTGTTGGCCACGGCGACGGCCTGCTTGGGATCGCAGGCGTCGTCATACTTGATGCCTTCGAGCATGGCGCCGTTGACGCCACCGGCCTTGTTGATCTGTTCGATGGCCATTTCGGCGCCGATGAACTGCATCTCGCCGTACTGGGCGACGGGGCCGGTGACCGGACCGGCCAGGCCGATCTTGATGGTGTCGGCGGCCAGCGAGTAGCTGGCGACGCCGGCCATGGCCATGGCGGCAAAGAACTTGGAAATCTGCTTGGTAGCCTTGTTCATAGTGCTCCACTCATATGGTTTTCGTTGTTGGAGTTCTGACGACCGAAGGCGGCAGAACCGGGCCCAAAAACCCCGGTCCTTGCCCCGGAAACTGTGCCGGTGCAGTTTAGAGTGCAGCCGGGTCGGTTAAAAGCCAAGGGTCGTCGGCAAAACACTGGGGTGTCGCGTAAATGCAAGAAAGCTATAGAAAAACGGCGCGCCCTGGGCGGATCGCCGGCCTCGGGGACGCTTGCCTGGCGTCGGCGCGACGCTATCATGGCGCCCGCCTGACGCTCGCCGAGGACGCCCCCATGACAGAACAAACTAGCACTCTCTATGCCAAGCTGCTTGGAGAAACCGCGCCCATTCGCTGGCAGGAACTGCAGCCCTTCTTCGCCCGCGGCGCCGTGCTCTGGGTTCAAGGCAGCCAGGATCTGATCGCGGTGGCCGAGGCCGTGGCCGAGAACGACCAGCAGCAGGTCGCCGGCTGGTTGGCGACCGGGGCCCTGAGCAGGCTCGAGGATGAGCGCGCCGCCGATCTGCTGGCCCGCGACCCGCAGCTGTGGGCGGTGGTGGTGGCGCCCTGGGTGCTGGTGCAGGAACGCCAGGCGCCGGCGCACTAGGCCAAGCCACCGCCGGCGCGGCGGCCGCGGCTGTCGAGGGCTATCCTCGCTGAAGTCATTGCCAGGAGTGCCGCTATGTTCGAGCCCGGTCACCTGCATCGCGCCAATCCCATCGCCACGCCCGATCAGCCGGTCTACAGCATCGATCTGTACTACGAGGTGCGTGAGGATCCGCAAGAGGGGCCGATGCTGCACATGCGCATGGTGGGCGAAGTGGCTGGCCAGGCATTCGAGG
>JBFHKK010000011.1:0-17983 GCA_041595475.1 Pseudomonas sp.
ATAGTCGCCGAGGACCCGCTGACCTGCGTCGCGCGCGGTGGCGGCAAGGCCCTGGAGATGATGGATCGCCACACCATGGACCTGCTGTCCACGGAATAAGGCGTCCGCCCCGGGACTCGAGCTGCAAGCGGGTGACCACCTGCTTGCAGCTTTTTGTTGTCGCCTGACGCCGCAAGGAGCCGCCCATCAAACCGCTATTCGCCAAAGGTCCTTCGCTCGGTGTGCGCCTGCTGGTGCTGACCGTGCTGTCGGTCGCGCTGATGGTGGTGGATGCGCGTTTCACCGTGCTGCAGCCTTTGCGCAGCCAACTCGGCCTGATCGTCGAGCCGGTCTACTGGCTCGGCCGCCTGCCGGTGACCCTGTGGGAGGGCGCCACCCAGGAACTGAGTTCGCGCAGCGAGCTGACCGCCGAGAACGAGCGGCTCAAGGCCGAGCACCTGATGATGCAGCGCCGCCTGCAGAAACTCGCCGCCCTGACCGAGCAGAACGTGCGCCTGCGTGAGTTGCTCAACTCGGCGGCGCTGGTCGACGACGAGGTGCTGGCCACCGAGCTGATCGGTGTCGATCCCAATCCCTTCACCCATCGCATCCTGATCGACAAGGGCGAGAAGGATGGCGTGCTGCTCGGCCAGCCGATACTCGATGCACGCGGCCTGATGGGCCAGGTGGTCGAGGTCATGCCCTATACCTCGCGGGTGCTGCTGCTGACCGACACCACCCACAGCATTCCGGTTCAGGTCAATCGCAACGGCCTGCGCGCCATCGCCAGCGGCACCGGCAATCCGGAGCGCCTGGAGCTGCGCCATGTGGCCGATACCGCGGACATCAAGGTCGGCGATCTGCTGGTCAGCTCGGGCCTGGGCCAGCGCTTTCCCAGCGGCTATCCGGTGGCCACCGTGACCGAGGTGATCCACGACTCCGGCCAGCCCTTCGCCATCGTTCGCGCGGTGCCGACCGCCAATCTCAACCGCAGTCGCTACATGCTGCTGGTGTTCACCGACACGCGCAGCCCCGAGCAGCGCGCCAGCGAGTCCGCCGAGGCGCAGGAGGCCGCCGATCGCAGTGGTCGGCAGTCGCCCGCAGAGTCGCCGGCGCCAGGCGTGGGCGCGGCAAGCGTGACGCCCGCCAACCCGACCGATCAGGAGGGCAGCCAGTGACTGCCGCGCGGCCGCACAATGTCTGGGTCATATGGCTGAGCCTGGCTGCGGCCTTGCTGCTCAGCGTCGCGGCGCTGCCCCGATTCCTCGAGGTCGGCCGGCCCCTGTGGCTGGCGCTGTGCCTGGCCTACTGGCTGCTGGTGCTGCCCCATCGCATCGGCATGGTCACGGCCTGGTGCGTCGGCCTGCTCGCCGATGTGCTCAATGGATCATTGCTGGGGCTCAACGCCCTGGTGCTGACCCTGATCGCCTTCCTGGTGCTGAGCCTGCACCAGCGCCTGCGCATGTTTCCGGTCTGGCAGCAGAGCATGGTCTTGCTGGTGGTGTTCGGGCTGGCCCAGCTGCTGCATCTATGGCTCAATGCCCTGACCGGCAGCCGTCCGCCGACCCTCGAGTTCGTTCTGCCGGCCTTGGTCAGTGCCCTGCTGTGGCCCTGGGTCAGCGTCATCCTGCGCGGCCTGCAGCGGCGCCTGGGTGTCGACTAGGTCGATGCTGCCGGGGCCAGGCACCTTCGGCAGGGAGAAATTCGCATGACCATGCTCTATCTGGCCTCGGCATCACCGCGGCGGCGTGAACTGCTGACCCAGATCGGCGTGCCCTTCGTCAGTCGCAGCGTCCCGGTGGATGAAACGACCCAGGCGGGCGAGGCCCCGGCCGACTATGTCGAGCGGCTGGCCCGGGCCAAGGCCCAGGCTGCATTGACGGAGCTGGGCGAGGGCGCGGTGGTGCTCGGCGCCGACACCGCGGTGGTACTCGACGGCCGTATCCTCGGCAAGCCGGGCGGACGCGACGAGGCCCTGGCCATGTTGACGGCTCTGTCGGGTCGCGAGCTCCAGGTGCTGACCGCGGTCGCATTGGCCTCGATCGCGCGCGTGGCCGCGCGGGTGGTCTCCAGCCGGGTCAGCTTTCGTCCGCTGAAGCGGGCCGAGATCGAGGCCTACTGGGCCAGCGGCGAGCCCCGGGACAAGGCCGGCAGCTATGGTATTCAAGGACTGGCTGCGGTTTTCGTGCGGCAACTGCAGGGCAGTTATTCGGCGGTCGTCGGCCTGCCCCTGTGCGAGACCGCCGAGCTGCTCGAAGAATTCGGAATTGCGTACTGGCAGCCTCTGCCAGCCCAAGGTTGATGGGCCGGCGGGGCTTGCGGCGCTTGCGCCGCCTTCCGGTCGCAGCCCCTGCTCAGACGAGACGGATGCATGAGTGAAGAAATTCTGATCAACATCACGCCGATGGAGTCGCGCGTGGCGGTGGTGGAGAACGGCGTGCTGCAGGAGGTGCATGTGGAGCGCACCCAGCGCCGCGGCATCGTCGGCAATATCTACAAGGGCAAGGTGGTGCGGGTGCTGCCGGGGATGCAGGCGGCCTTCGTCGACATCGGCCTGGAGCGGGCGGCCTTTATCCACGCCTCGGAGATTTCCACCCGCGAAGGCGCCCCGGTGGAAACCATCAGTGCCCTGGTGCACGAGGGCCAGAGCCTGGTGGTGCAGGTGACCAAGGACCCCATCGGCAGCAAGGGCGCGCGCCTGACCACCCAGCTGTCGATCCCCTCGCGCTACCTGGTGTACATGCCGCGCACCAGCCATGTCGGCATCTCGCTGAAGATCGAGGGCGAGGGCGAGCGCGAGCGACTCAGGCAGGTGGTCGCCGATTGCATCGCCGACGAGGGCATCGAGGAGGCCGGCGGCTTCATCCTGCGCACCGCCGCCGAGGGCGCCGGCGCCGACGAGATCCTGATCGACATCCGCTACCTGCGCCGCCTGTGGGACCAGATCGCCGGGCAGATGCAGAGCGCCCCGGCCCCTTCGGTGATTTACGAGGACCTGTCCCTGGCCCTGCGCACCCTGCGCGACCTGGTCAGTCCGCGCACCGAGAAGATCCGCATCGACTCGCGGGAGACCTTCGGCAAGATCGCGCAGTTCGTCGGCGAACTCATGCCGGAAATCGCCGATCGCCTGGAACACTACCCGGGCGAGCGACCCATCTTCGACCTGTACGGGGTCGAGGACGAAATCCAGCGGGCCCTGGAACGCAAGGTGCCGCTCAAGTCCGGTGGCTACCTGGTCATCGACCCGGCCGAGGCGATGACCACCATAGACGTCAACACCGGCGCCTTCGTCGGCCACCGCACCCTGGAAGAGACCATCTTCAAGACCAATCTGGAGGCGGCCACGGCCATCGCCCGCCAGCTGCGCCTGCGCAACCTGGGCGGGATCATCATCATCGACTTCATCGACATGGAGGACGAGGAGCATCAGCGCCAGGTGTTGCGCACCCTCGAACGCCAGCTGGAGCGCGATCACGCCAAGACCAACATCATCGGCATCACCGAACTGGGGCTGGTGCAGATGACCCGCAAGCGCACCCGCGAGAGTCTCGAACAGGTGCTGTGCGAGCCCTGCAGTGCCTGTCAGGGGCGCGGCAAGCTGAGGACCGCCGAAACCATCTGCTACGAGATCTTCCGCGAGATCCTGCGCGAGGCCCGCGCCTATCAGGCCGAAGGCTACCGGGTGCTGGCCAACCAGAAGGTGGTCGATCGCCTGCTCGACGAGGAGTCGGGCAATGTGGCCGACCTGGAAAGCTTCATCGGTCGCACCATCAAGTTCCAGGTCGAGACCATGTACTCGCAGGAACAGTACGATGTGGTGTTGTTGTGACCCGCACCCCGGCCAGCGGGACCTGAGCTGAGTGGCGGGCTTGGCTGGCGGGCTGGTCGGTCTGTTGCGCGGGCTGCTGGCGCTCTGTGCCCTGCTGCTGGTCGCCGCGGCCCTGTACGTCAGCCTCGGTCGAAGCCTGTTGCCGCTGGCGGCCGAATATCGCCTGGAGGCCGAGGAGCGCGCCCGCGCGGCGCTGGCGCTGCCGGTGCAGATCGGCCGGCTGGAGGGGCGTTGGCAGGGCTTTGCGCCCTTGCTGATCGCCCACGAGGTGCAGCTTGGCGAGGGCAGCAGCGCGCTGCGCCTGGATCAGCTGCGGGTGCAGCCGGATCTGCTGGCCAGTCTGCTGGCCCGCCAGTTGCGCGTCGCCCAGGTGGAGCTCGACGGGGCTCAGCTGGGGCTGGTGCAGAATGCCCAGGGCGGCTGGTCGCTCAAAGGGCTGCCCGCCGCCGATGCGGCTCGGACGGCCAGCGTCGAGCCACTGCTGCAGCGCCTGCAAGGCATCGGCCGGGTGTCGCTGCTCAACAGCCAGATCACCCTGGAAGCCCATGAGCGTCCGGTGCAGGCGTTTACCTACGTCAACCTGACGCTGCAGAATTCGGCCCCGCGCCTGCGCCTGGATGGTCGCCTGCTGCTGCCGGACGGCCAGCCCGTCGCGCTGCAGCTGCGCGCGCGCCTGCCGCAAGGGGACTGGCGTCGGGCTCAGGCCGAGCTTTACCTGAGCCTGCCGCAGAGCGATTGGGCCCGCTGGCTGCCGACCGAGTCGCTCGACCCGTGGCGCTTCGCACGTCTGCAGGGCGGCGGCGAGCTGTGGCTGTCCTGGCGCGACGCCGCCGTGCAGCGCGCAGTCGCGCGCCTGCATGCGCCGCATGTGGATGTCGCCTACGCCGAGCGCCCGGCGCAGGCCTTGAGCGATCTGGCCGTGAGCGCCTATTTCAACCGCACCGAGCAGGGCTTCCAGCTGCTGGTCGATGACCTGGCGTTGAGTCAGGGCGAAACCCGCTGGGGCGAGGTGCGTCTGGCCCTGCGCCAGCAGCCGGACAGTCGGGAAAGCGAGGAGCGCTGGTTGCTGTCGGCCGACCGCCTGGAACTGGCGGCACTGGCGCCGCTGGTGACGGCGCTGGCGCCGCTGCCGGAGCAGTCGCTGCAACTGCTCGAACAGTTGCAGCCACGCGGCGCCCTGCGCAACCTGCAGCTCGATTACCGACCGCGCGTCGAGGGCGCCCGGCGGCTGCAGTTCGCCGCCAATCTCGAGGGCGTCGGTTTCGCCGCGCTCGCCGCTGTGCCGGCGGTCGAGCATGTCAGCGGCAGCATCGGCGGTGATCTGGCCCAGGGCGAGTTGCGCCTGGACAGCGAGGACTTCGCCCTGCATCTGCAGACCCTGTTCCCCAAGCCCTGGCGCTATCGCAAGGCCCGCGCTCGCCTGAACTGGCAACTGGATGAGCAGGGCTTCACCCTGCGCAGCCCCTATCTGCGGGTCGAGGGCGAGGAGGGCGAGATTGCCGGCGACTTTCTCATCCGCCTGCTGCGCGATCCGGCGGCCGAGGACTACATGGACCTGCGCGTCGGTCTGCGCCATGGCGATGCGCGCTTCACCGAGAAATACCTGCCGACCCGCTCGCCCGGCCTGAGCCCGGCCTTGGCCGAATGGCTGACCAGTGCCATTCGCGCCGGCAAGGTGCAGGAGGGCTATTTCCAGTATCAGGGTTCGCTGCACAAGGGCGCGCCCGAGACCGCCCGCAGCCTCAGCCTGTTCTTCGCCGTCGAGGCTGCCGAGCTGGCCTTCCAGCCCGGCTGGCCGGCGCTGCGCGAGGGCCGTGGCGAGGTGCTGGTCGAGCCCAGCGGCGTGCGCGTGCGGCTCAGCGAGGGGCGCCTGCTGGACAGCCGGATCAGCGCGGCCAGCGCCCAGGTCCCACGGGTGCCCGCTGGCGAGGTGGCGCGCCTGCAACTGCAGGCGCAGCTGCAGAGCAGCGTCGGCGATGCCCTCAGGCTGCTGCAGGAGGCGCCCATGGGCACCGCCGAGATCTTCGCCGGCTGGCAGGGTGAGGGGGCGCTGAGCGGCGCACTGAGCCTCGATCTGCCGCTGCGCAAGGGCCAGGCGCCACGGGCGGTGGTGGACTTCAGCAGTGACGGCGCGCGACTGGAACTGGCCAACCCCTCGCTGGTGCTCAGCGAGCTGCGCGGCGATTTTCGCTACGACAGCAGTCGCGGCTTGAGCGCCCCGGCGATCCGTGCCCGAGCCCTCGGTCACGCGGTCAAGGCTCGGGCCCTGGCCGAGGGACAGCCGGGGCGGCCGAGCAGCCGCATCGAGGCCAGCGGTGAGGCTCCCCTCGCTGCGCTCAGCGCCTGGCTCGGAGTCAGCCAGCCGCTGCCGCTGAGCGGCAGCGTGCCCTACCGCCTGGCCTTGACGCTGGACGGCCCCGACAGTCAGCTGCATGTGACCTCCAATTTGCAAGGGCTGGCGATCGAGTGGCCGGCCCCGTTCGGCAAGGCTTCTGACGAGGCGCGAGATGCCGAATGGCGCATGACCCTGAGTGGTCCCGAACGTCGCTACTGGCTGGACTATGCCGATCTGGCCAGCCTCGCTCTCGCTGCTGCGCCGGGGCAGTTGGACCAGGGGCGCGGCGAGTTGCGGTTGGGATCGGGCAAGGCGAGCCTGCCCGGCAAGCGCGGGCTGCGCCTGCGCGGGCGCCTCGCCGAGCTGGATTGGTCCGCCTGGCAAGCGGCGTTGAAACCCTATGCGCGATCGCCCAGCGAAGATGCCGAGGCATTGCTGGCCGATGCCCGGCTTGAAATCGATCGTTTCCAGGGTTTCGGCAGCAGCATAGAAAATCTCGGCCTGACTCTGACGCCCGCCGCCTTTGGTTGGGATCTGGGCCTCGACAGTCGCACCCTCAAGGGCCGCGTCAGCCTGCCGGACGCCGCCGCAGCGCCCATCGGCGTCGAGCTCGAGTACCTGCGCTTGCCGCCGGCCGCGCCCCCGACAGAGCCGGCGATCGAACAGCCGGACCCTTTTAAGGAGATCGACCCCCGTGCGCTTCCCGCGCTGAACCTGAGCATCGCCCAGGTCTATCGTGGCGAGGAGCTAGTGGGTGGCGCGTCGTTGCAGCTCAGGCCGGACGCGGCTGGGGTGCGCTTCGAGGAACTCAAGCTCGACCTCAAGGGCCTGAGCGTCAGTGGCATAGCCGGCTGGCAAGGGCGCCCCGGGGCCAGTCGCAGTTGGTACCAGGGGCGCCTGCAAGGCCAGGATCTGGCCAAGGTCCTGCAGGCCTGGGGCTTTGCCCCCACCGCCAGCAGCGAAAGCTTCCGCCTGGATGTCGACGGCAACTGGCCAGGCTCGCCGGCCTGGGTCAGCCTCAAGCGCTTCTCCGGCAGCCTGGATGCCACCCTGCGCAACGGTCAGTTCGTTCAGGCCCAGGGCTCGGCCTCGGCCCTGCGGGTCTTTGGTCTGCTCAACTTCGATTCGATCGGCCGCCGTCTGCGCCTGGATTTTTCCGACCTGTTCGGCAGGGGGCTGAGCTATGACCGGGTCAAGGGGCTGCTGGTGGCCAGCGACGGAATATTCGTCACCCGCAAGCCCATCACCCTGGCCGGGCCCTCGAGCAATCTGGAGCTGGACGGAAGCCTCAACATGATCGACCAGACCATCGATGCCAAGCTGCTGGTGACCCTGCCGGTCACCAACAACCTGCCGCTGGCGGCGCTGATCGTCGGCGCGCCGGCGATCGGCGGCGCCTTGTTCGTGGTGGAGAAGCTGCTGGGCGACAGTGTGGCGCGCTTCGCCAGCGTCCAGTACGACGTCGAGGGCCCCTTGCAGAACCCCGAGATCAGCTTCGACAAACCGTTCGAGAAGCCGCAGTAGGCAGGCTGAGTGCTGGCCGTTAAGCTGCAGGCGAGAGATCGCCGCGTCCGGGAGGCGCCATGACCCTCGCCGTGATTCAACTGGTCAGCCAGGACGACGTGCAGGCCAATCTGGCCAGCGCCCGTGCCTTGCTCGAGCAGGCGGCCGCGGCCGGCGCCAGGCTGGCGGTGCTGCCGGAAAACTTCGCCGCCATGGGTCGGCGCGACCTGGCGGCCCTGGGGCGCGCCGAGGCGCGCGGCGAGGGGCCGATCCTGCCCTGGTTGAAACAGGTGGCCCGCGACCTCAGATTATGGATAGTGGCCGGTACTCTGCCCTTGCCGCCGGATGGCCAGCCCGAGGCCAAGGCCCATGCCTGCTCGCTGCTGATCGACGAGCAGGGTGAGCGGGTCGCACGCTACGACAAGCTGCATCTGTTCGACGTCGAGGTCGGCGACAGCCACGGCCGCTACCGAGAATCCGACGACTATGCCCATGGGGCGCAAGTGGTGGTCGCCGATACGCCCGTCGGGCGCCTGGGTTTGACGGTCTGCTACGACCTGCGTTTCCCTGAGCTTTATGGCGCCCTGCGCGAGGCCGGCGCCGAGCTGATCAGCGCCCCGGCCGCCTTCACCGCGGTCACAGGCGCGGCCCACTGGCAAGTGCTGGTGCGGGCCCGGGCGATCGAGACCCAGTGCTATCTGCTGGCGGCCGGTCAGGGCGGCCTTCATCCCGGGGGGCGGGAGACCTTCGGTCATTCGGCGATCGTCGATCCCTGGGGCCGGGTGCTGGCCGAGCGGGCCCAGGGCCCGGCACTGTTATTGGCGTCGCGCGATGCCGGCGAGCAGGCCGGCATTCGCCAGCGCATGCCGGTGGCGCGGCACAAACGATTTTTCGCAGCGGCCGCTCCGCGGCTGCCGAAGTGGGAGTAGTTATGAGCGATTTGATGTTGTCCGTGAGCGAGCACCTGCTGGCGCCCGGCGGGCTGATCCTGGAGCAGCTGCCGCGGGTCCTCGGTGAACTTGCCGGGCCCGGCATAGATGCGGCCGATCTGTATTTTCAGAGTCAGGTCTCCGAGACCTGGGTGCTGGAGGATGGCATCGTCAAGGAGGGCAGTTTCAATCTCGACCAGGGCGTCGGGGTGCGCGCCCAGTCCGGCGAGAAGACCGGCTTCGCCTACAGCAATGCGATCACCGCGCCGGCCCTGAGCCAGGCCGCCGAGGCCGCCCGCTCCATCGCCCGGGCCGGTCAGCAGGGGCGGGTGCAGGCCCTCAGCGCGCGCCCGGTCGGCGCCCTCTACGCGCCGGACAATCCGCTGGAGGTGATCGAGCGGACCGAGAAGGTCGAGTTGCTCAAGCGCATCGATCAGGCCACTCGCGCCCTGGATCCACGCATCAAACAGGTCACGGTCAGCCTGGCCGGGGTCTGGGACCGGGTGCTGGTCGCCAGCAACGACGGTGGCCTGAGCGCCGACGTGCGTCCGCTGGTGCGCTTCAATGTCAGCGTCATAGTCGAGCAGAACGGACGCCGCGAACGTGGCGGCCACGGCGGCGGCGGGCGCACCGATTACCGCTATTTCCTCAACGAGGACCGCGCCATGGGCTACGCCCGCGAGGCGGTGCGCCAGGCCCTGGTGAACCTGGAGGCGATTCCGGCGCCGGCCGGCAGCATGCCGGTGGTGATGGGCGCCGGCTGGTCCGGGGTGCTGCTGCACGAAGCGGTCGGCCATGGCCTGGAAGGCGATTTCAACCGCAAGGGCAGTTCGGCCTACAGCGGCCGCCTGGGCGAGAAGGTCGCCTCCAGCCTGTGCACCATCGTCGACGACGGCACCCTGGCCGAGCGCCGCGGCTCGCTCAGCGTGGACGACGAAGGCACCCCGACCGAATGCACCACCCTGATCGAGAACGGCGTGCTCAAGGGCTATATGCAGGACAAGCTCAACGCCCGCCTGATGGGCGTGGCCTGCACCGGCAACGGCCGGCGCGAATCCTATGCCCACCTGCCGATGCCGCGCATGACCAATACCTACATGCTGGCCGGGCAGAGCGACCCGGAAGAAATCATCCGCTCGGTGAAGAGAGGCCTCTACTGCGCCAACCTCGGCGGTGGCCAGGTCGACATCACCAGCGGCAAGTTCGTCTTTTCCACCAGCGAGGCCTACCTGATCGAGGACGGCCGGATCACCGCCCCGGTGAAGGGCGCGACCCTGATCGGCAACGGTCCGGAAGCCATGTGCCGGGTGTCCATGGTCGGCAACGACCTGGCCCTGGACAGCGGCGTCGGCACCTGCGGCAAGGACGGCCAGTCGGTGCCGGTCGGCGTCGGCCAGCCGACCCTGAAGATCGATGCCATGACCGTCGGCGGCACCGGTGTCTAGCCGGTGGTCCGGGCGCTACTGCGCTAGCGCAGGCCGCGCTGGCTCTCGTCCAGTTCGCGGATGTACTTGAAGATCTTGCGCGAGGCGGCCGGCGGCTTGTCCTGTGCCGCTTCGTGCTGGGCCTGGCGGATCAACTGGCGCAGGTGCTGGCGGTCGGCCTCCGGATAGTCGCCGACAAAGGCCTCCAGGGTGGCGTCGTCGCCGCCCAGCAGGCGGTCGCGCCAGCGCTCGAGGTTGTGGAAGCGCTCGTTGTATTGACGGGACGAGGCGTCGAGCTGGTCGAGCAGTTGGCTGATGGCGTCGATGTCCTGGTCGCGCATCAGCTTGCCGATGAACTGCAGGTGGCGCTTCTTCGCCGCGTTGGCCGTATGCTTGGGGGCTTCGGCCAGGGCTTTGCGCAGGGCGTCGGTGAGCGGCAGCTTGTTCAGCAGGTCCGGCTTCAGGGTGGTCAGGCGTTGTCCCAGCTCCTGCAGCGCGTGCATCTCGCGCTTGATCTGGGATTTGCTCTTCTCGCCGGAGAAGTCGTCAAGGTAGTCAGACATGGGGGCGGTCCAGTGGAAAACGCCGCCATGATAGCAGCAAGTATCCGGCCGCAAGCGCCTGCCCTGGGCGGGGCGGCATGCGGTCCTCGGTTTGGGAGTGTGTATGAGCGCAACAGATAACGTCGGCCCACAGGCTTTGCCGCAGTTGCAGGAGGAGGTCGAGCAGATCATCGCCGAGGCTCGGCGTCAGGGCGCCAGCGCCTGTGAGGTGGCCGTCTCGGTGGAGCAGGGACTTTCCACCACGGTTCGCCATGGCGAGGTGGAAACGGTCGAGTTCAATCGCGATCAGGGATTTGGCATCACCCTGTATCTCGGCCAGCGCAAGGGCTCGGCCAGTACCTCGGCCAGCGGCGCGGCGGCGATCCGGGAAACCGTGGCGGCGGCCCTGGCAATCGCCAGGCATGCCTCCGAAGACGCCTGCGCCGGATTGGCCGATGCGCAGCTGATGGCCGCTGAGTTGCCTCCGCTGGATCTCTATCATCCCTGGTCGATCAGCCCCGAGCAGGCCATCGATCAGGCCTTGCAGTGCGAGGCGGCGGCCTTCGCCGAGGACCCGCGGATCAAGAATGCCGATGGCACCACCCTTAATACCCACCGCGGCTGCCGGGTATACGGCAACAGCCACGGCTTCGTCGGCGGCTATGCCAGTACCCGGCACAGCCTCAGCTGCGTGATGATCGCCGAAGACGGCGGGCAGATGCAGCGTGATTACTGGTACGACGTCAACCGCCAGGGCGAGTGCCTGGCCGATGCCGCGAGCATCGGCCGGCGCGCCGCACAGCGCGCGGTCAGTCGCCTGGGCGCGCGGGCGGTGCCGACCTGCGAGGTGCCGGTGCTGTTTGCCGCCGAACTGGCCACCGGTCTGTTCGGGCATTTCCTCGCGGCGATCTCCGGCGGCAACCTCTATCGCCAGCAGTCCTTCCTCGAGGGCAGCCTGGGGCAGCAGTTGTTCCCCGACTGGCTCAAGCTCGACGAGCGTCCGCACATCCCGAGGGCCCTGGGCAGCGCGGCCTTCGATGGCGACGGCCTGGCGACCTATGCCAAGTCCTTCGTCGAGGGCGGCCGGCTGCAGTCCTACGTGCTCGGCACCTATTCCGGGCGCAAGCTGGGCCTGCCGAGCACGGCCAATGCCGGCGGCGTGCATAACCTGTTCGTCAGCCACGGCGACGACAGCCAGCAGGCGCTGATCAAGCGCATGGGCCGCGGCCTGCTGGTGACCGAATTGATGGGCCATGGGCTGAACCTGGTCACCGGGGATTATTCCCGCGGCGCCGGCGGCTACTGGGTGGAGAACGGCGAGATCCAGTTTCCGGTGCAGGAGGTGACCATCGCCGGCAACCTGCGCGACATGTTCAGGCAGATGCTTGCGGTGGGCAACGACCTGGAAGTGCGCGGCAACATCCGCACCGGCTCGGTGCTGATCGAACGAATGACGGTGGCCGGCAGCTGAAGACGGCCGGCTACTCGCCTTCATCGAAGTAGTTGTTGATCAGGGCCACCAGTGCCTCCATGGCATCCTGGTCCTGTTCGCCCTCGGTATGCAGGTGTACCGGTGTGCCTTTGCCCGCCGCGAGCATCATCACCGCCATGATGCTCTTGCCGTCCACCAGGCTTTCCGGGTGACGGCCTATTCTGACCTTGCATGGATAGCGCGTGGCCACGCCGACAAACTTGGCCGCCGCCCGGGCGTGCAGGCCGAGTTTGTTGATGATGGTGATCTCGCGGGTCGGCATCGCGGCTGTTCCTTGGCTAGCTGAGGTCGCGGTGGCGAACCTGGACGTTCTTCAAGAGGGATTTGAGCGCCGCGCCGAGGCGGTTGGCCAGGTAAACAGAGCGGTGGTGGCCGCCGGTGCAGCCAATGGCCACGGTGACGTAGGCGCGATTGCTGGCGGCGAAGCGCGGCAGCCATTTGTTCAGGTAGGCGAGAATGTCCTGGTACATGTCTTCGACGTCGGCCTGGGCGGCCAGGTAGTCGGCGACCGGTTGGTCGAGCCCGGAAAAATCGCGCAACTCCGGCTTCCAGTAGGGATTGGGCAGGCAGCGCACGTCGAATACCAGATCGGCATCGACCGGCTTGCCGCGCTTGAAGCCGAAGGACTCGACGAGGAAGGCGGTGCCGGGTTCGGGCTGGTTGAGCAGGCGCAGCTGCAGGGTGTCGCGCAGCTGATAGAGGTTCAGGTGGGTGGTGTCGATGCGCAGGTCGGCCAGATCGACTATGGGTTCCAGCACCTTGCTCTCGTCGGCGATGGCCTCGGCCAGCGAGCGGTGCTCATCGGTCAGGGGGTGGCGCCGGCGCGTCTCTGAGAAGCGCTTGAGCAGGGTGTCTTCGGCGGCATCGAGGTAGAGCACGTCGCACTGGATATGCCGGGCCCGTACCGCGCCGAGCAGCTCGGGAAAGCGCTTGAGCTGACTGGGCAGATTGCGTGCGTCGATCGACACCGCGACCTGGGGATGGAGAAACTCGGTGTGCAGCAAGGCCCGTTCGGCCAGTTCGGGCAGCAGCCCGGCCGGCAGGTTGTCGATGCAGTAGAAGCCGTTGTCTTCGAGGACGTCGAGGGCGGTGCTCTTGCCGGAGCCGGAGCGACCGCTGACGATGATCAAGCGCATGGGCGGGTCCTAGTGTCCGTGTTGCACGTCCACCACGACCTGATACAAGCGCTCGCTGCTCTGCGCCTGGCGCAGCCGCTCGCGCACGTCGCTGCGGTCGAGCATGCTGGCGATCTGGCGGAGCAGTTCCAGGTGTTCGTCGGTTGCCGCCTCCGGGACCAGGAGCACGAACAGCAGGTCGACCGGGGCGCCGTCGATGGCGTCGTAGTCCACCGCGCTGTCGAGGCGCAGCACTGCGCTGATGGGCGCGCTGCAGCCGGGCAGGCGGCAATGGGGAATGGCGATGCCGTTGCCGAAACCGGTCGAGCCGAGTTTTTCACGGGCGATCAGGCTCTCGAAAATGCTCTGCCCGTCGAGGTCGGGCAGGTCCCGCGCGACCAATTGGGCAATCTGTTCGAGAACACGTTTCTTGCTGCCGCCCGGCACGTTCACCAGGGAACGGCCGGGGGTCAGGATATCTTCGAGTCGGATCATGGGGAGGAGGGCTGGGTCAGCGGGCCATGGCGCCCTGCTGGCGTTCGAGCTGCTTTTCCTTGTGTTTGATGAGCTGTCGGTCGAGTTTGTCGGTCAGCAGGTCGATGGCGGCGTACATGTCGTCATGCTCGGCATTGGCAACCACTTCACCGCCGGCGATGTGCAGGGTGGCTTCGATCTTCTGCTTGAGCTTCTCGACCTCGAGGGTGACCTGCACGTTGGTGATCTTGTCGAAATGGCGTTCGAGTCGACCGAGTTTCTCGTCGATGTAGTCGCGCAAGGGTTCGGTCACATCCAGCTGGTGTCCACTGATGTTGACTTGCATACCGCTTTCTCCTTGTTGCCGTGTAGAAGAGACAGGTTGTCGGCCCTGCCGCCGGAACACTTCGGCGCGGAAGAATCGGTCGAAACAGGTGCTGGCTGTGACCCGACGAAGCAGATTGAGGCATCAGCTTGCGCGGATCGGAAAACGCATTGTGCACCCGCTTGAACCGCTTTCCGTTGAGTCGCCCCTCTACAGCAGTCGCTTGCGCTCGCTCGATGGCGCTATACCCAGGGATTCCCGATATTTAGCGACTGTGCGGCGGGCCACTTGGATGCCCTGTGCTTCCAGTAAACCAGCGATCTTGCTGTCGCTCAACGGCTTTTTCGCATTTTCCGCAGCCACCAGTTTCTTGATGATGGCGCGGATCGCGGTGGACGAGCATTCCCCGCCCTCGGCCGTGCTGACGTGGCTGGAGAAGAAGTACTTGAGCTCGTAGATACCCCTCGGGGTATGCATGAATTTCTGCGTGGTGACCCGCGAAATGGTCGACTCGTGCATGCCCACGGCTTCGGCGATGTCGTGCAGCACCAGGGGTTTCATCGCCTCGTCGCCGTAGTCGAGGAAGCCGCGCTGGTGTTCGACGATCTGGGTGGCCACCTTCATCAGGGTCTCGTTGCGGCTCTGCAGGCTCTTGATGAACCAGCGCGCCTCCTGCAACTGATTGCGCATGAAGGTATTGTCGGCGCTGGAGTCGGCGCGCTTGACGAAGCCGGCGTACTGCGGGTTGACGCGCAGGCGCGGCATGGCCTCCTGGTTCAGCTCCACCAGCCAGCGGTCGTTGTGCTTGCGCACTATGACATCGGGTACCACGTACTCGGGCTCGCTCGACTCGATCTGCGAACCGGGCCTGGGGTTCAGACTCTGGATCAGCTCGATGACCTGGCGCAGTTCCTCTTCCTTGATCTTCATCCGCCGCATCAGCTGGCTGTAATCGCGGCCGCCGAGCAGGTCGAGGTAGTCGCCGACCAGGCGCTGGGCCTCGCTTAGCCAGGGCGTCTTCGGCGAAAGCTGGCGTAGCTGCAGCAACAGGCACTCACGCAGGTCGCGGGCGCCGATGCCGGCCGGCTCGAACTGCTGGATGCGGTGCAGCACCGCCTCCACTTCGTCCAGCTCGATGTCCAGTTCGGGGTCGAAGGCCTCGACCACCTCTTCGAGGCTTTCCTCCAGATAGCCCTGATCGTTGATGCAGTCGATCAGGGTAGCGGCGATCAGGCGGTCCTTGTCGGACATGGGCGCCAGGTTGAGCTGCCAGAGCAAATGGCTCTGCAGGCTTTCGCCGCTGGAGGTGCGGGTGGTGAAGTCCCACTCATCATCGTCGTTGCTGGGCAGGCTGCTGGCGCTGGTCTGGTAGACGTCCTCCCAGGCCGTGTCGACCGGCAACTCGTTGGGAATGCGCTCGTTCCATTCGCCGTCTTCGAGAGTATCCAGGCTCTGCGTACTCTCCGAGTAGCTGGCTTCCTGAAAGGGCTCCTCGGCTTTGGCGCTGGAGCTCGGCTCGTCGGCGCCGTCGGCCATGGGGTCGGAGTTGTCGAAGTCGTCGCCGTCTTCCTGACGCTCGAGCATCGGGTTGGACTCCAATGCCTCCTGGATTTCCTGTTGCAGATCCAGGGTCGACAGTTGGAGGAGGCGTATGGCCTGTTGCAGCTGCGGCGTCATCGTCAGCTGCTGGCCCATTTTCAGGACTAGCGATGGTTTCATTGCAGACCTTTATTACCGGCGTCTGTGCGCGATCCACTGCAGGGCGCCGGAGCGCCCAAGGTAAGCAAATTATATGCCTGGCCCTGAGTAATTTGCCTAGCGCAAGCGGCTGTTCGGTCGATAAAAAACGCGATTACAGGCGGAACTCATGGCCCAGGTAGACTTCCTTGACCAGCTGGTTGGCGAGGATGGCGCTGGCGTCGCCCTCGGCGATCAACTGGCCGTCATTGACAATGTAGGCGGTTTCGCAGATGTCCAGGGTCTCGCGCACATTGTGGTCGGTGATCAAGACACCGATGCCCTTGGACTTTAGATGATGAATGATCTGTTTGATGTCGCCGACCGAAATGGGGTCGACCCCGGCGAAGGGTTCGTCGAGCAGGATGAACTTGGGCGCCGTGGCCAAGGCCCGGGCGATTTCCACCCGGCGGCGTTCGCCACCCGACAGGCTCATGCCCAGATTGTCGCGGATATGGGTGATGTGGAACTCCTGCAGCAGGTTTTCCAGTTCCCGGCGCCGAGCGCTGCGGTCCAGATCCTTGCGGCTCTCGAGAATGCCCATGATGTTGTCGGCCACGCTGAGCTTGCGGAAGATCGAGGCTTCCTGCGGCAGATAGCCGATCCCGGCCCGTGCGCGGCCGTGCATCGGCTGGTGGCTGACATCGAGGTCGTCGATCAGTACCCGGCCATGGTCGGCGCGCACCAGGCCGACGATCATGTAGAAACAGGTGGTCTTGCCGGCGCCGTTGGGGCCCAGCAGACCGACGATCTGCCCACTGTCGATGCTCAGGCTGACGTCACGGACGACTTGGCGTCCCTTGTAGCTCTTGGCCAGGTGTTGGGCGATCAGGGTGGCCATGACTATTGCGCCTGCTGATCGGCGGGCTTGTTCTTCGGCTGGATGACCATGTCGATGCGCGGTTGCGGCTTGGTGACATTGGTGCCGCTGGCGCGCCCGGCGTTGACGATCTGGCGCTGGGTGTCATAGACGATCTTCTCGCCCTCGAAGGTATTGCCTTCCTGGATCACCTTGGCCTGGTCGATCAGCACGATGCGTTCGCTGGGGGCGAAGTACTGGATGGTCAGGCCGTAGGCCTTGACCATGTCCTTGTCGGCGGACGGCTTCTGCTCGTAATAGGCGGGCTTGCCGACGGAGGTGAAGACTTCGATATCGCCCTGCTTGTTCTGGGTGATGGTCACGGTATCGCCGGTGATCTTCAGGCTGCCCTGGGTGATCACCACATCGCCATGGTAGACCGCCACGCCCTTGCGATCGTCGAGTTCGGCGCTGTCGGCCTGGACGCGAATCGGCTGCTCGCGGTCCGACGGCAGGGCCCAGGCGCCGGCGCTTGCGAGCGCGGCGCTGAAACTGAGCAACAGGGGGAGTTGATTAACGAACCTCATGCTGGCCTCTCACGTTGGACAGCAGGCGCATTCTGCCGTCGTTCAAGTACGCTTTCATTCCTTGTGCCGTGGTCACCCCGTTGGCGGCCTCGATTCTAACGGCTTGCTGGGTCTGCGCATATTCCTTGTCGGGAATGATGGTCAGGCGGCTGGTGGTGAGGACGGTCGGACGGCCCCTGGCGTCGGTGCGCTCGACCCGGACCCGATCGATCAGCTCGATTTCCTTGCCCTGGGGCGACACTTCGCCGCGGACGCTGCTGACCCGCCAGGGATGGGCGCTGCCGCGGTACAGCAGCAGTTCGGGGGCGCTGACCAGGGTGATATCGCTGCTCTTGAGGTGTTCGAGCCGGTCGGCCGTCATTTCGTAGTGCAGCTTGCCGTCGGCCTGGTACTGCACGCTTTGTGCGTCGACCACATAAAAGTCGATGGCGCTCGCCGGACCCTGCGCTGCCGGGCGCTCGGCAAAGCTGTCGGGGTCGATGCTCCAGTAGCCGACCGCCGCGAGCAGGGCGGCGGCCAGGGCGAACAGGGCGAATGTCAGCAATTTTCGAAACATATTAGGCTCTAGAGGTAGGCGGCCTGAGCCGCATCGAGGCTGCCCTGGGCGCGCATGATCAGCTCGCAGAATTCCCGCGCGGCGCCTTCGCCGCCGCGGGCCTGGGTGACCCCGTGGGCGTGCTGGCGGACGAAGGCATCGGCGCTGGCGACCGCCATGCCCAGGCCGACCCGGCGAATCACCGGCAGATCCGGCAGGTCATCACCCAAATAGGCCACCTGCTGATAGCTCAGACCCAGTTCGCCGAGTAGCTCGTCGAGCACCACCAGCTTGTCTTCGCGCCCCTGATACAGGTGCTGGATGCCGAGGTTGCGCGCGCGTCGCTCGACCACCGGGGTGCTGCGGCCGCTGATGATG
>JBFHKK010000012.1:0-17593 GCA_041595475.1 Pseudomonas sp.
ATCGGCGGCCTCGATGATCGGCAGCAGCGTATACAGGTGGCTGGTGCCGGCCACCACCCGCGCCAGGGTCTCGGGCACACCGGCCTCGACCTGACTCTGGAAGCGCGCCTGCCACTGCTCGCGCGCCGGCCCTTCGAGCAACTCGTCCAGACGTCCGGCCAGGGCCTCGATATGCGGCCCGAAGTGGGCCACGTCCCGGGCCGCATCCAGCTCGTTGCGCCGATTGCGCAGGAACCAGCGGGTGGCGCGACGGCCCAGGCGCATCAGCTCGTCCATCATGCCCAGCTGCAACTCGGCAGACACCCGGTAGTCGAGGGCCTCGACCTGGCGCCACCAGTGCGGCAGGCGGAACACATCGCGCACTATCACATAGGCGCCGGCGACGCTGGCCGCACTGACCCCGGTGGACTCCTTGAGGCGCTGGATGAAGGTGATGCCCATGTGATTGACCAGGTCGTTGGCGATCTGGGTGCTGACGATCTCGCGCTTGAGGCGGTGCTGGCGCATCGCCTCGCCGAACTTGTTCACCAGCAGGGGCGGAAAGGCGGTTTCCATCTCCCGCGCCAGGTAGTCGTCGTCGGCCAGGGGGGATTTCAGCAGCGACTCCTTGAGGTCGATCTTGCTGTAGGAGATCAGCACCGAGAGTTCGGCACGGGTCAGACTCAGGCCGCTGGCCATGCGCTCGGCGAGCAGTTCGTCACTGGGCAGGAACTCCAGGGCGCGGTCCAGCTTGCCGGCCGCCTCCATCGCCGAGATCAGCCGCCGGTATTCGCCAATGCGCTCGCGCGCCCGGCGCTGCGCCAGGGAGATGGCCTGGGTCTGCTTGTAGTTGTTGGCCAGCACCAGGCGCGCCACCTCGTCGGTCATCTTGGCCAGTAACTGATTGCGCTGCTTCTGGGTCATGTCGCCGGCGGCGACCACCTCGTTGACCAGGATCTTGATGTTGACCTCGTGGTCCGAGCAGTCCACCCCGCCGGCGTTGTCGATGAAGTCGGTGTTGCTGGAGCCGCCGTGGAGGCCGAACTCGACCCGGCCGAGCTGGCTCATGCCCAGGTTACCGCCTTCGCCGACGACCTTGGCGCGCAGCTCGCAACCGTTCACCCGCAGGGCATCGTTGGCCTTGTCGCCGACATCGGCATGGCTCTCGCTGCTGGCCTTGACATAGGTGCCGATGCCGCCGTTCCAGATCAGGTCGACCGGGGCCTTGAGCAGGGCATGGAGCAGCTCGTTGGGGGTCAGCCTGCTCGCCTGGATGTCGAAGCGCTCGCGCATCTGCGGGCTGATGACGATGCTCTTGGCGCTGCGCTGGAAGATCCCGCCGCCCTCGGAAATCAGCGCCTGGTCGTAATCGGTCCAGGACGAGCGCGGCAGATTGAACAGGCGCTGGCGCTCGGCGAAGCTGGGGCCGGGATCCGGATTGGGATCGATGAAGATGTGCAGGTGGTTGAAGGCCGCCACCAGCTGCAGCTTGTCCGACAGCAACATGCCGTTGCCGAACACGTCGCCGGCCATGTCACCGATGCCGATCACGCTGACGCTGTCCTTCTGCACATCGATGCCACGCTCGCGAAAATGTCGCTGCACCGAGACCCAGGCGCCCTTGGCGGTGATGCCCATGGCCTTGTGGTCGTAGCCCGCCGAGCCGCCGGAGGCGAAGGCATCGCCGAGCCAGAAGCCATAGTCGGCGGCGATGCCGTTGGCGATGTCGGAGAAGGTCGCAGTGCCCTTGTCGGCGGCCACCACCAGATAGGGGTCGTCCTCGTCGTGGCGCACCACCCCGGCCGGCGGCACCACGGCGCCGTCCTTGAGGTTGTCGGTGATATCCAGCAAGCCGCTGATGAAGGTGCGGTAGCAGGCGATCGCCTCGGCCTGAACCTCGTCCCGCGAGCCGCCGGCGGGCAGGCGCTTGGGCACGAAGCCGCCCTTGGCGCCGACCGGCACTATGACGGCATTCTTGACCTGCTGGGCCTTGACCAGGCCGAGCACCTCGGTGCGGAAATCCTCCTCGCGGTCCGACCAGCGCAGGCCGCCGCGGGCCACCTTGCCGCCGCGCAGATGCACGCCCTCGACCCGCGGCGAATAGACGAAGATTTCGTACTTGGGCACCGGCCGCGGCATCTCCGGGATGGCCCGCGGCTCGAGCTTGAAGCTGAAGTAATCCTTGGGCTTGCCGGCGGCATCGCTCTGATAGAAGTTGGTCCGCTGGGTGGCCTTGATCAGCTCCAGGTAGCGCCGCAGGATGCGGTCCTCGTTGAGCACCGCGACATTGTCCAGGGCGGCGATGATCGCCTGTTCGAGCTTCTGCTGCTTGTCCGCCAGATCCTCGGCGGAAAGCTTGCGCGCCAGGTAGAAGCGGGTCTTGAACAGGCGCACCAGCTCCTTGGCGATGGTCGCGTGGTTGACCAGGGTGCTGGCCACATAGGACAGGGAAAAACCCAGGCGGATCTGCTTGAGGTAGCGCGCATAGGCGCGCAGCAGGGCGACGTCGCGCCAGCTCAGGTTGGCGCTGAGCACCAGGCGGTTGAAGGCGTCGTTCTCGGCCGCGCCCTGACTGATGTGGATAAAGGCATCCTGCAGGGTGTCGTTGAGCTGCTCGATGTCGACGTCCAGGTCTTCGGCATGGCTGAAGGAGAAGTCATGGATCCAGAATTCGCGGCCATCGCGGTTGCGCATATGGAAGGGAAACTCGCCGAGCACGCGCAGCCCGAGATTCTCCAGAATCGGCAGCACATCGGACAGCGGCAGCGGCGAGTTGGCGTGGTAGAGCTTGCAGTGCAGCTGCCGGTGGCCCTGGGCCAGGGGCTGGTAGAAGCTCATCACCAGCGGTCGCTTGTCGCTCAGGCTCAGCAGGTGCTCCATGTCCACCACCGCCGAGGGCGGGGCGAAGCGCTCGCGGTAGCCGGCGGGAAAACCGCCGGGAAAGGCGGCCAGCACGGCGGTGCCCTGGGCTTCGCCGAAGTTCTCGATGACCAGCGCGGCGTAGTCGTCCTTCCAGGCGCGGCAGACCTGGATGATCTCGCTCTCCAGGCGATGGGGATCGATCTGGATCTTGTGCTGCGGATCGACCCGCAGGATGAACTGCACCCGCGCCAGCACCGACTCGGAGAAATAGGTCCAGAATTCGCAGTCGCTGGCCTGCAGGCGTTCCATCAGCACCTGCTGGATCTTCTGGCGGATCTCGGTCGAGTAGATATCGCGCGGCACGTAGGCCAGGCAGTAGCAGAAGCGCCCGTAGGGGTCCTTGCGCACGAACACCCGCAGCTTGTTGCGCTCCTGGATCTGCACGATGCTCAGGGTGGTGCTGAAGAGCTCGTCGATGGGCGTCTGGAACAGGTCGTCGCGCGGCAGCACCTCGAGCACCTGCTCCAGTTCCTTGCCCTGGTGGCCCTTGCTGTCGAAGCCCGAGCGCTCGATGACTTCGGCGACCTTGCGGCGGATGTAGGGAATCCGGTGCACGCTGGCGGCATACACCGAGGAGGTGTAGAGGCCGATGAAGCGGCACTCCTTGACCACCCGCCCCTTGGCGTCCAGCTCGCGGATCGACACCAGATCGGGATAGGCCGGTCGGTGCACCCGGCTCGGCTGCGAGGCCTTGGCGAAGGACAGCAGCAGCGGCTCGCGCAGATAGCTGAGCGCCTCCGGCTCGATATGCAGCTCGTCGTCCTTCAGGCCGCTGCGCAAGCGCTTGGACAGCCCGAGAAAGGACGCCTCATCGTAGCGCAGGGCGCCGCCGTCCGGCGCATCGACCACGCTGAACTCCTCGTAGCCGAGGAAGGTGAAGTGGTTGTCCAGCAACCAGCTGAGGAACACCTTGACCTCGGCCAGTTCCTCACCATCGACCTTGAGTCTGGCCTTGTCCAGCCAGCTCAGCAGCTCCTGGGCCTTGGCCTTCATCGCATCGAAATCGGCGACCGCCAGGCGCACGTCGGCCAACACATCCTGCAGCGCCGCCTCCAGGGTGCTCAGCTCCTTGTGATCGGCGCAGCGGTCGATCTCCAGGTACATCAGCGCCTCGAGCCGCATGTCCTCGGCATGACTGCCCTTGGGCAACAGCTCCAGGCGCTCGCCGGCCTTGTTGCGGCGCAGGTTCAGCACGCTGTTCTGCAGGGTGTGGATGCTGTAGCCGCGCCTGTTGAGTTCCATGCGTACCGAGTCGACCAGAAACGGCTGATCGTGGTGCAACACCTCGATCGCGGTGTGGGTCGACTGCCAGCCGTGCTTCTCGTAATCGGGGTTGAACACCCGCACCTGCGGCTTGGCCGGATCGAAGCGCTCCAGCAGGCGCCAGGACGACAGGGTACAGCCGACCAGATCGGAGAGACGCCGCTCGGAAAGCTCCTCCAGGGAGATGATGCCGAAGAAGCGCTCGGCAAACAGACAGACCTGCGGCAGTGCCTGCTCGTCGACGTGCTGCGCCAAGGCCACTTGCAACTGTTGCAGGAATTCGGCTTTGCTGGCAGCCGTAAAGAACGCCATGGTTATGCTCCATTTGCCTGGTGGTTCGACTGCGGCGGTCGCGGGCCCTGGCGGCGGCCAAGGCCCTGTCATTCAACGTTAGTCCATCGAGCACCGATTGCCCCACTGCGCGGGTTGGCGCGGGCCAGGCCGAATCGCGACCGGACGGTCATGTTGCCCGCAGAGCTTAACCAGCCTGCCCCCACGCGGGCTTGCGCAGCCGCGACATTTTCGTTCAGGGCCAAACCTGCCAGCGAGCAGGACGCGGCCCGCGCCCCTCAGGTGAAATTCGCCGCGTTGCACTCGCCCAGATGCGCATAGCGGGCGCCTCGGCAAATGCATTAAAGTCAGGCCTGATACCGGCCCGGACGACCCGCTGCCGCTGCACCGAAGAGCCGCCCTTTGATGGAACACCGCGAAGCACTGCTGGCGCTGCGAGACTTCCTCGCCAGCCAGATCCTGGGTCAGGAAAAACTCATCGAACGGCTGCTGATCGCCCTCCTGGCCGATGGCCACATGCTGGTCGAGGGCGCGCCGGGTCTGGCCAAGACCAAGGCGATCAAGGAGCTGGCCGAGGGTATCGAGGCCGAGTTCCATCGCATCCAGTTCACCCCCGACCTCTTGCCCGCCGACATCACCGGCACCGAAATCTACCGCCCGGAAACCGGCAGCTTCGCCTTCCAGCAGGGGCCGATCTTCCACAACCTGGTGCTGGCCGACGAGATCAACCGGGCGCCGGCCAAGGTCCAGTCGGCGCTGCTCGAGGCCATGGCCGAACGGCAGATCAGCGTCGGCCGCAGCACCTACCAGTTGTCGCCGCTGTTTCTGGTGATGGCCACCCAGAACCCGATCGAGCAGGAAGGCACCTATCCGCTGCCCGAGGCTCAGCTCGACCGCTTTCTGATGCATGTGAAGATCGGCTTTCCCGACGCCGCGGTGGAGCGCAAGATTCTCCTGCAGGCCCGTGGCGATGCGCTGCACGGCGAAGCCAAGCCGCAGCAACGGGTCAGCCAGCAGGCGATCTTCGCCGCCCGCCGCGAGATCCTCGGCCTGTATATGGCCGATGCGGTGGAGGAATACCTGGTGCAGCTGGTGATGGCCTCGCGCACCCCGGCCAAGTTCGATCTGGAACTGGCCGAGTGGATCGCCTATGGCGCCAGCCCGCGCGGCACCATCGCCCTGGATCGCTGCGCGCGCGCCCATGCCTGGCTGGCCGGGCGCGACTTCGTCAGTCCCGAGGACATCCAGGCGGTGCTGTTCGACGTCCTGCGCCACCGCATCATCCTCTCCTTCGAGGCCGAAGCCGCCGGCATCGACCAGGACCGGGTGGTGCAGCGCATCCTCGATGCGGTCGCCGTCGCTTGAGTCCCATGCATGCGCTACCCAGCCAACCCGGTATCCGGGTCAATCTCGGCGAACTGATCGAGATACGCCATCGGGTGCGCGAGCTGCAGCTGTTCGAAAGCCCGACCCGCCGCAGCCCGCTGATCGGCCTGCACCACTCCAGGCTGCGCGGACGCGGCGTGGACTTCGACCAGGTGCGCGTGTACCAGGCCGGTGACGATGTGCGCAGCATCGATTGGCGCGTCACCGCGCGCACCCAGGAACCCCACACCAAGCTCTTTCACGAGGAACGCGAGCGGCCGACCTATCTGCTGGTCGAACAGAGTCCGCGGCTGTTCTTCGGCTCCGCCCTGATGTTCAAGTCGGTACTCGCCGCCCAGGCCGCCAGCCTGATCGGCTGGGCCGCCCTGGGCAACAACGATCGCATCGGCGGCCTGGTGTTCGGCGGCCCGCAACAGCAGGAGATCAAGCCCAGGCGCAGCAAGCAGAGCCTGCTGCAGCTGCTCAATCGCCTGGCCTTGGCCAACCAGGCCCTGCATGGCGGGCGCGCGCCGCTCCAGGATGACCTGACCCTGGCCCTGCGCCGCGCCCGCGAGGTGCTGCGCCCCGGCAGCCTGGCCATAGTGCTGTGCGACGAGCGCAGCCTCGGCGACAGCAGCGAACAGCAGCTGAGCCTGCTGGCCCGGCACATCGACCTGCTGCTGCTGCCGTTGTCCGATCCGCTCGATCACGCGCTGCCCGCCGCCGGCCTGCTGCGCTTCGCCGAAGGCCAGGCGCAGCTGGAACTGGACACCCACGACAGCACTCTGCGCCGCGCCTACCGGACCCAGGCCCAGGCCCGCCAGCTGCAGTGGCAGCGCCTGGCGCAGAAGCTCGGGGTGCCGCTGCTGCCCCTGAGCACCGCGCGGGACCTGATCGAGCAACTGCGCGATCAACTCGATCAGCAGCGGCCCGGAACACTGCGATGAACCCGCTGGAGCAACTCGAACCCCTGATCGAGCCGGCCGCCATCGGCTGGTGGCCGCCGGCGCCGGGCTGGTGGCTGCTGGCCCTGCTACTGCCCTTGCTGCTCTGGGGACTGTGGCGCCTTTCCAGGCAATGGCGCCGTCGACTGCGCCCTGGGCAGGCCGAGACGTCCCTGGACCCCCTGCGTCAGGCCGCCCTGGAGGAGCTGGAGCGACTGGAAAAACCCTACCAGGGCGCGCCGGCCGGTCCCTGGCTGCAGCAGCTCAATGCCCTGCTCAAGCGCCTGTGCCGCCAGCGCCACCCGCACAGCCTGACCCTGACCAGCCGCGCCTGGCTGGCGTTCCTCGACAGCCGCTGCCCCGCCGCCGGCCTGACGCGCTGGATGATCCTGGTCGAGGGCGCCTACCGGCCGCGCTGCAGCCTCGATGACAAGGCGATCGACGGGCTGCAGCAGGCCGTCGCCCTGTGGATCCGCAAGCATGTTTGAGTTCGCCTGGCCCTGGCTGTTTCTGCTGGCCCCCCTGCCCTGGCTGTTGCGGCGCATTCTGCCGGCCGCCGACAGCGGCGAAGCGGCGCTGCAGATCAGTTTTCTCCATGAGCTGGAGGGCCTGGCCGGCCGCCGGGCCCAGGCGCGCTTGCCGGCCTGGCGCCAGCAGGCGCCCTTCGCCCTGCTCTGGCTGCTGTTGCTGTGCGCGGCGGCGCGCCCGCAGTGGCTGGGCCAGCCGCTGCCGGTCGCGGCCAGCGGCCGCGATCTGATGTTGGCGGTGGACATCTCCGGCTCCATGGAGTTCGCCGACATGCGCTGGGAGGACCTGGAGGTCAGCCGTCTGACCCTGGTCAAACACCTGCTCGGCGAATTCATCGAGGGCCGCCGCGGCGACCGCGTCGGCCTGATCCTGTTCGGCAGCCAGGCCTATCTGCAGGCGCCGCTGACCTTCGACCGCGGCACCGTGCGCACCTGGCTGGAGGAGGCCTTGATCGGTATCGCCGGCAAGAACACCGCCATTGGCGATGCCATCGGCCTGGCGCTCAAGCGCCTGCGCCAGCGTCCGGCCGACAGCCGGGTCCTGGTGCTGGTCACCGATGGCGCCAATACCGGCGGCCAGATCGATCCCATGATTGCCGCCCGCCTGGCCGCCGAGGAAGGGGTGAAGATCTACTCGATCGGCATCGGCGCCGACCCCCAGCCAGGCGGCGGACTCGGCTCCTTCGGCTTCGCAGCTGGCCTGGAGCTGGACGAGCCGACCCTGCGGGCCATCGCCGATGCCACTGGCGGTGATTACTTTCGCGCGCGCAACCGCGACGACCTGGTGGCCATCGAGGCCCGCCTCGACCGGCTCGAACCGGTGGCCCAACAGCCGACCCTGGCACGCCCGGCGCTGGCGCTCTATCCCTGGCCACTGGCAACCGCCTTGCTGTTGAGCCTGGGCATGATCCTGCGCGAGCTATGGCCGCAGCTGCGTTCGAAGCGGCCCTGGAGGCGGCCATGAGCGCAACCCTGCTCGAGCTCTGGCCGCACTGGATGCGGCCCTACTGGCTGCTGCTGTTGCCGCTGCTGGCATGGCTGTTGTGGCAACTGTGGCAGCGCCAGCAGCGCAGCGGTCGCTGGCAGGCGCTGCTGCCGCCGGCGTTCCATGCCGCCCTGCTCAAAGGTGGCGGCAACCGGCGCAGTCGTCTGCCCTGGATCGCCCTGGGCCTGGCCTGGCTGCTGGCCGTGCTGGCGCTGCTCGGGCCCAGCTGGCAACGCCTGACGCACAGCGACCTGAAGCCGGCCGATCCGCTGGTGGTGATGATCGAGCTGACCCCGCAGATGCTCGCCAGCGATGGCGCGCCGACCCGCCTGGAGCAGGCCAAGCGCAAGCTGCTCGACCTGCTGCAACTGCGCCGCGATGCGCAAACGGCCATCGTCGTCTATGCCGGCAGCGCCCATACCCTGGTGCCCCTGTCCAACGACCTGGCCACCAGCCGCAACCTGCTCGAGTCGGTCAAGCCTTCGATCATGCCCGTGCCCGGCCGCCGCGCCGATCGCGCACTCGAGCAGGCGCTGAAACTGCTCGATCAGGCCGGCCAGGGCCTGGGACGGCTGCTGCTGATTACCAGCGCGCTCGACGAACAGGAGCAGCGGGGCATCCGCGAGGCCCTGGAGGATCGCGGCGAACGCCTGCACATCCTCGGGGTCGGCAGTCTCCAGGGCGCGCCCATCCTCCAGGACGACGGCAGCTTCCTCAAGGACGGCGACGGTGCCATCCTGATCCCGCGCCTGCAGGAGGCCGGCCTGATCCGCCTGGCACAAGCGGTCGAGGGACGCTATCAGCGCGCCGGCGTGAGCGAGCGCGATCTGCGCCAACTGGGCCTGTTGGACAGTTCCACGACCCTGACCCGAGACGGTGAGCAGCGCACCCTGCATGTCTGGCTCGATCAGGGTCATTGGCTGCTGCTGCCGTTGCTGCTGCTGGCCGCCTGCGCCGGCCGCCGCGGCTGGCTGTTCTGCCTGCCGCTGCTGAGCCTGAGCCTGGCCCCGAGCGCGCAGGCTTTGCCGCTGGAGGATCTCTGGCTGCGCCCCGACCAACAGGGCCAGCGCCTGCTCCAGGCCGGGGAGCCGAAGGCGGCGGCCGAGCGATTCGAGAATCGCCAATGGCAGGCGATGGCCCTCTACCAGGCCGGCGACTATGCCGCCGCCGCCGAGCGCTTCGCCGAGAACCCGAGCGCCACCGGCCACTACAATCGCGGCAACGCCCTGGCCCGCAGCAATGAGTTGGAGGACGCCATCGAAGCCTATGATCTGGCCCTCGAGTTGCAGCCCGATCTTCAGCAGGCGCGCACCAACAAGGCCCTGGTCGAACAGCTGCTGGAGCAACGCCGGCAAGCGCCGCCAGCCGATTCTCGCGACTCCGAGCAGGAGCCGAAGAATCAAGACGCGGCGCCCGGTCCGTCTTCCCCGGGCGCCGATGGCCAAGCCGGCCAGGCGCCACAGACAGCCGGCCCAGAGGCCCAGGCCCGGCAGGACGCCACCCATGGCCAGAGTCCTGAGGTAGATCCGCAGGGCGAGATGCAAGATCGCCCGCAGGATCCTCCCCAGACCGAACGAGAAAGCGAAAGCGCGCTTTCGATGCAGGGCGAACGGCGTCAGGCCCTGCAGCAATGGCTGCGGCAGATTCCCGACGATCCGGGCGAGCTGCTTCGGCGCAAATTCTGGTATCAACAGCAACAGCGTCAGGAACAGCAGCCATGACTCGCCTGCTCTGCACCCTTCTGCTGGGCCTGATCGCCCTGCCGGCCGCTGCCCAGGACTTCAGCGCCAGCGTCGACCGCACGCGCCTGAACAGCGACGAGACCCTTGAGCTGACCCTGGAATCCGCCGATGTCAGCCAGTTCGGCAAGCCCGACCTGGCACCGCTCCAGCCACTGTTCGAGGTGCTCGGCAGCCGTCAGGTCAATCGCCTGAGCAGCCTCGATGGCAAGTCGCGGTCGACCACCCAGTGGATAGTGCATCTACGCCCCCGGCAAAGCGGTTACGTGGTGATACCGCCGCTGAAGCTGGGCGACCGCTATAGCCAAGCCATCACCCTGCGGGTGCAGGAAGTCGACCGCAAGGCGGGCGGCGGCCAGTTGGCAGCGGTGTTCATCGATGCCAGCCTGGATCAGGACAGCGTCTACGTGCAGGCCCAAAGCGTGCTGACCCTGCGCATCTACCATTCGGTGTCGCTGTACGACGACAGCAGCCTGACCCCGCTGGAGATGGCCGAGGCGCGGGTCGAGTCGCTGGGCAAGCCGCGCACCTACGAGAAGGACATCAATGGCGTGCGCCATGGCGTGATCGAGCTGCGCTATGCGATCTATCCCCAGCGCAGTGGCGAACTGACCATTCCGGCCCAGGTCTTCACCGCCACCCTGGTCGAGCGCGCCGCAGCCAATGAGTTCCTGCCCTTCGGCCCGCGGCCCGGCAAGGTGACCCGGGTCAAGTCCCCCGAGATCCCCTTGCAGGTCCGCCCCAAACCGGCCGAGTATCCGCCCAACGCCCCCTGGCTGCCGGCCCGCGCCCTGAGCCTGAGCGAGGCCTGGAATCCGCAACCCGAAGACGCCAAGGTCGGCGACTCGCTGACCCGCAGCCTGCTGCTCAAGGTCGAGGGCCTGGCCAGCGCGCAACTGCCGCCCCTGCCGGCCACCCGGGTCGAGGGCCTGCGCCGCTATCCGGACCAGCCGCAGCTGGCCAATCAGGTCAGCGAGCGCGGCCTGGTCGCCAGCCGCGAGGAGCGCGAGGCGCTGCTACCCAGCCGCAGCGGCGAGTTCGACTTGCCAGCGGTGGAAGTCCTGTGGTGGAACACCCTTGAGGATCGCCTGGTGCGCACCACGCTGCCGGCCCGCCGCCTGCTGGTCGCACCCAACCCGGAGCTGGAGACGCTGGACGCGGCGCCGGAGACAGCTCCGCCCACGCTGGTCGAAGGCCCGCCCCTGTGGCCCTGGCAATTGAGCAGCGCGCTGCTGGCAGTCACCACTCTGCTCGGCTTCGGCCTCTGGTGGCATGCCCGCCGCCAACCGGCGATCCTGCCGGCCAGCCAGAGCGGCCCCAGCCCGCGCACCCTGCTCGAAGAGCTCAAGCGCGCCTGTCAGGCCAACGATCCGCACGCGACCCGTCACGCCCTGGATGCCTGGGCGCGCCAGCAACCTCAAACCCTGGCCGATATGGCCGCACGCAACCTGGCCCTGTCCGCCGCCCTGGATGGCCTCAACGGCGCGCTCTACAGCGAAGCCGGCCAGCAGTGGCAGGGCCAGGAGCTATGGCGGGCGATTCGCGCCCTGGCCGGCAGCGAGGCTGCCGCAAGCGGCCAAAGCGGCGAGGCCAGTCCCTTGCCGCCACTCTATCCGCGCTGAAGGGCTACTCGCAGGGACAAGTCCGCGCATTCCTCTGCACGGGTTCAATCGGCACTGTGTATCCGGAGGTCATTGGCCACCCCATCGGCAGCGCGCCTCCGCTTGATCCTTTTCGCGGGCGCGCCCGGTTGCCTCGGCATTGCCGCGCGGATCCCTCAAATCAGCCACAGCAAACGCCGCGCAAAAAAAACCGCGGCCATGGCCGCGGTTTTTCCTTGCTGAAGCTGCCGCTACTTAGGCCGCAGCAGTCGCCATGGACTGCTTGCGCAGCTTCTCCGGGCTGATCAGGAAGCGTGCCAGGGCCGGCAGCAGCCAGACCGCGCCGATCATGTTCCAGAGGAACATGAAGGTCAGCATCACGCCCATGTCGGCCTGGAACTTGATCGCCGAGAAGATCCAGGTGGCCACGCCGATCGCCAGGCAGACGCCGGTGAAGAGCACCGCCTTGCCGGTCGACTTGAGGGTCTCGTAATAGGCGTCCTGCAGCGACAGTCCCTGGCGCAGATAGGCCTCCAGGCGGCTGTAGATATAGATGCCATAGTCGACACCGATACCCACGCCCAGGGCGATCACCGGCAGGGTGGCGACCTTGACGCCAATCCCCAGGTAAGCCATCAGGGCATTGCCCAGCACCGAGGTGAGCACCAGCGGCAGGATCACGCAGAGGGTCGCGGCAATCGAGCGGAAGGTCAGCAGACACATGATGCTCACCGCCGCATAGACCGCGATCAGCATGGTGGTCTCCGACGCTGCGATCACCTCGTTGGTGGCCGCCTCGATGCCGGCGTTACCGGCGGCGAGCCGGAACTCGATCTCGTCGCTGTTGTGCTCCTTGGCGAACTCCTCGGCGACCTTGACCGCACGCTTGAGCGTCTCGGCCTTGTGGTCGTTGAGGAACACCAGCACCGGCGCCACCGAGCAGTCGGCGTTGTACAGGCCTTCGGCGCGGGCGATGGAGTTGTTCAGCACGTCCTGGTTACGCGACAGGGTCTCCCACTTCAGGTTGCCCTCGTTCATGCCCTTGATCACCTGCTTGGACACGGTGACCATGGACACGGCCGACTGCACGCCCTCGGTGTTCTGCATCTTCCACATCAGCTCGTCCATCGCCGCCATCGCGCCGTAGCTTGAGCAGCGCTCGGTGGCGGTCTTGGCGATGATCACCAGCACGTCGGAACTGGTCGAGTAGTTGCTGATGACGAAGTCATTGTCGAGGTTGTAGCGAGAATCCGGACGCAGCTCCGGGGCACCGGCGTCGAGGTCGCCGATCTTCAGGTTCTGGCCGTACCAGAGGCCGCCACCCAGGGCCCCCAGGGCGACCACCACGGAAATCGGGGCGACCATCGGGTGGGCGAAGTTGGCGATGGCGCGCCACAGCGGGTGATCCTTGGCGGCATCCTCGCGGCTACGCTTGACCGCCTTCTTGCCAATGCCGATATAGGAGATGGTCACCGGCAGCAGGATCAGGTTGGTGAGGATGATCACCGCCACACCCATGGACGCGCCAATGGCCAACTCGCGGATGACGCCGATGTCGATCAGCAGCAGGGTGACGAAGCCGACGGCGTCCGACAACAATGCCACCAAACCGGGGATGAACAACTGGCGGAAGGCCATGCGCGCCGCCGACAGGGCGTCGGTCGCCTCGCCCGAGGCCATGGCGATGCCGTTGATCTTCTGCACCCCGTGGGAGATGCCGATGGCGAACACCAGGAAGGGCACCAGCATCGAGTAGGGGTCCAGACCGAATCCCAGGGTGTGCAGCAGGCCCAGTTGCCAGACCACCGCCACCAGGGTGGTGATCACCACCGCCAGGGTGCTCTTGAAGCAGTGGGTGAACCAGAGCAGCAGCACGAAGGTGATGCCGATGGCCACCGCGAAGAACAGCGCCACACCGAACAGGCCGTCGATCAGGTCACCGACCTTCTTGGCGAAGCCGATGATGTGCACCTTCACATTGGGATTCTGCGCTTCGTACTTCTCGCGAATCTTCTCTTCCAGCTCGTGGGAGAACTGCTGGTAATCCAGGCTGATCAGCTCGCTCTGGTCCTCCGGATTGGGGTAGGACTCGAGCAAGGGGACGTCGATGATGCTCGACTTGAAGTTGTTCGCCACCAGTCGGCCGATCTGCCCCGACTTGAGAATGTTGCCGCGCAGCTCCTCGAGGCTCTCCGGCGAACCGTCATAGGTCTGCGGGATCACCTCGCCGCCGGCGAAGCCTTCCTCGGTGACCTCGGTCCAGCGCACGCTGGGGCTCCACAGCGACTTCAGGCCTGAACGTTCGACGCCTGAGATGTAGAAGACCTCGTCGTGGATCTGCCGCAGGGTCTCCATGTACTCCTTGCTGAAGATGTCGCCATCGACCGCTTCCACCGAGATGCGTACGGTGTTGCCCAGGTTGGACAGGTCGTTGCGATGCTCCAGCATAGTCTGGATGTACGGATGGCCCAGCGGAATCATCTTCTCGAAGCTGGTCTGCGGGCGCACTTGGGCCGCCTGATAGAACAGGAAGATGCTGATCAGCAGGCACAGCAGGATCACTGCCGGGCGATTGTTGAAGATCAACCGCTCCAGGAAGGATGCAGGTTGTTGTTGATGCTTACTCATGCAAAGGCTCCCGGCTTATTGTTGTTGGCCCAGATCGGCGCCAGTGGGCGACGCGGCATGCACGCCACCCTGCCCCACCAGAATCAGATTGCCGTTATCCAGTGCAGTGACACCGGCCAGCGACAGCCGGTCGGCACGGTTGACCAGGTCGAAGCTGTTGCCCTGGTCGGTACTCTTGAGCACGGTGCCGCCGTGGCCGACCACGACTATGCTGCCGTCATTCAGGCGGTTGCCGTCGGCCAGGCCGAACTCCAGCACTCCGTTGTTGGGGCTCTCGACGACAATCTGTTGCCAGCTGCTGCCGAAGTCATCGGAGCGGAACAGGTGCCCGCGCAGGCCGTAGACCAGCACGCCGCCGGCCTTGCCGGTGCCCAGGGCGCCGAACAGCGAGCCCTGATAGGGCCCCTTCAGGGTTTCCCAGGTCTGGCCCCAGTCGGGGGAGCGGAACATGCCGCCCAGCTCGCCAACCACGAACAGACCGGAATCCTTGACCTCGACGATGGCGTTGAGGTGATAACCATCCTCGTTATCCATGCGATCGCTGACATCTTCCCAGTTCTCACCGCCGTCGGTGGTCTCCAGCAGTGCGCCATAGGCGCCCACGGCGTAACCGGTGTTGCGGTCGCGGAACCACACATCCAGCAGCGGTGCCTCGCGGTCGCGTTCCTGGAACTGCTTGGTCCAGGTGGCGCCGCCATCGTTGCTGTGCAGAATCACGGCGTCGTGGCCGACGGCCCAGCCGTGCTTGTCGTCGACGAAGAAGAGCGCGGTAAGCAACTGGCGGGTCGGCACCTTGGCCTGGACCCAGCTGGCGGCGTTGTCGTCGGAGTAGACGATGTGGCCGCGATCGCCGACCGCGACCAGGCGCTGGCCGGCACGCACCACATCCAGCAGCAGCGTCTTGGCCGCCTTGTCCGACTCGATCGCATAGCGTGTGGTCGCCGGAGCGGCCTGGACGCTGGCGGGCATGACCGCGACGGCCAGCATGGACAGGGCACCGCAGAGCGAGAGCGCCTTGGCCAGCGGCAGGTGAACGCGCAAGGCCGGAGCACGCAACAAGCGCGCGACTCGACCGGACTGGGTGCGCCGCATGACGGGCTCACTCATAAACCTTCCCCCTTGTTGTTATAGGCGCTACTGCCTGTAGCAGCCGCCTATCCTACTGAGCTTTGGAAAGCCCTGACAATCGCCGCGACGTTATGTTTTGTTAAGGCGACATGCCAGAGCTTAACGGGTATTCGAATGGCTGCAGGCCCTGACGCAAAAAGGCCGCTACAACTGTAGCGGCCTTTGCTTACACCTGCTCGCGCATCAACGGGTGCCGCGACGACGCAGGGCGGCCGGCTTGAAGTAACCGTCGTCCGGGATCGGCTGGCTGAAGTCGATGGTGCCGGGCTCTTCGTTATCCAGGTTCTGCACGTGGTAACGACGGGCCTGCAGGTCGTGGTAGGTGTCCAGCGCGGACCAGGTGGTCGGCAGCTCGTAGTAGTTCTTCAGGTAGGCCAGCGAGACGCGCCACAGCTCGCCACGACCGTCGTACTGGTCAACCACCGCAGCCTGCCAGCTGTCCTCGTCGAGGAACAGGGTACGCTTGGAGTAGATGTGACGAGCGTTGGACTTCAGGGTGCCCTCGACGACCCACACGCGGTGCAGTTCGTTGCGGGTGAAGGCCGGGTTCAGGTGACCGACCTGCAGCAGCTCGTCGTACTTCACGCTCGGGCTGGTGACCTTGTAGTTGTTGTAAGGAATGTAGACTTCCTTCTTGCCCACCAGCTTCCACTCGTAGCGGTCCGGGGCACCGTTGAACATGTCGGTGTCGTCGGCGGTACGCAGGCCGTCGGCGGCGGCGATCGGGGTGTCGTAGGCCAGGTTCGGCGCGCGACGCACGCGGCGCTGACCGGCGTTGTAGCCCCAGGCCTGACGGGCTTCCTTGATCTGGTCCAGGGTCTCGTGCACCAGCACCGCACCACCGGCCAGGCGCGCCGGGCTCTTGGTGAAGGACAGGTAGTAGAACATGATGTTGTCCAGATCCTTGGCAGTGCCTTTCGGATCGTAGAACTTGAACATGGCTTCCTGCTGCGAGGTCACCAGCGAGTAGCTGCCGTTGCGCTGCACGGCCACTTCACCGGCGCGGCGCACGATATAGCTGCCACGGTAGCGGGCGATGTGGTTCCACAGGGCCTCGACGCCGTTCTGCGGAATCGGGAAGGGAACGCCACCGTAGGCGCCGGTGAAGCCGTTGCCGCCGTCGACCAGCTTGGCGTTGACGGCGTTCTTGGCGGTGTTGTCATAAACCCACTGCGGCGCGGAGCCGGAACGACGGGTCTGGTACACCGGCATCTGGTAGCTGCTCGGGTAGGCATTGAACATGGCAATCTGACCCGGGGTCAGGTTGTCCTTGTACTGCTCCAGGTTGGCCTTGGTGATGGTGAACAGCGGCTTGTCGTCGGCGAACGGATCGACATGGTGCTGGCCCGGCTTGCTGTAGCCGGCCGGGGCCTTGGTGATGCCACCGGTCCAGGCCGGAATGGTGCCGGCGGCATTGCCGGCCTTCTCGGCGCCGAAGGGGGTCAGGCTGGCGCCCAGCTTGGCGGCTTCCTGGGGGGAAACGGCAGCCAGGGCGCTACCGGCAGAGAGGGCCAGCGCAACGGCTGCGCCCACGAGCGTTTGCTTATTCAGCATCGGAGTTCTCCGTGATCGGTCATCGGCCGGGCGCCAGAGGGCGCCCGGGGCTTTCTCGGGTTTGGTCTTAGAAGGAGTACTTGACGTTGAGGCCCACGTTGTCGCGATCACGCGAACCTTGATTCTGGCCACCGCCGAAGAACTCGGTGTACTGAACTTCCGCTTCCAGGCTGTTCAGGTAACTGGCGCGCAGACCCAGGGTGTAGGCCTTGCGCCCTTCGATGAAGTTGCCCGTCTGATGCGAGTTGCCTTCGAAGTCGTCTTTGTAGACGGCGAACGGCGACAGGTTGACGCCGGCATAGACGTCGTTCCAGGTGCCGTTGACCGCTAGGGTGTAGCCATAGGCGTTGCGATTGATCTGATCTTCGCGGTTGTCGCGATCGGCATTGCCCTGATAGGAAGTATTGCCGCGACCGGCATAGTAGCGATTCTTGTTATCGAAGGACGTGTACTGCAGATCGCTGCCACGAATATGCTCGGAGGCCAGTTCGGCCACGGCAAACAAGGAGTCGAAGCTCAGCACCGGACCGAAGTTGTAGATGGTACCGAGGGAGGCGTTAAAGGCCTCTACACGCTCGTAGTTGCTGATGGAGCCATCGCGACGAATAGTGCGACCGGAGATTATTGCAGTACCTGCATTAGGGCCGGTGGCAGTCGAAGTGTCAGC
>JBFHKK010000013.1:0-16373 GCA_041595475.1 Pseudomonas sp.
GCGCACCTTGTCCACTTCCAGGCGCATGCTCAGCTCGCGACTGCCCTTGAGGGTGACCAGCAGGCTGTCGCCACGGCGAATCGAGCCGCCATTGCCGGTGACCTGGTAGCGCCCGGGGGCCAGGGCGCGGCATTCGATCAGGGTGTGGGCGGGGGTGAGCAGGGTGTAGCGAAAATCGTGTTCGGCCATGGGTCCTCCGGAATCGGCGGCAGATGCTAGCACGCGCCGGGCTGCACCTGATTGACCGGCGAGCCGGTGGACCAGGCGCGGATGTTGTCCAGGGTGGTCTGGGCGATCGCCGCCAGGGCCTCCTGGGTGAGGAATCCCTGGTGCGCGGTGATGACCACGTTGGGAAAGGTCAGCAGCCGGGCCAGCACATCGTCCTGCAGCGGCAGGTCGGAGCAGTCCTCGTAGAACAGCTCGGCTTCTTCCTCATAGACATCCAGGCCCAGGTAGCCGAGCTGGCCGCTCTTCAGCGCGCCGATCAGCGCCGGGGTATCGACCAGGGCGCCGCGCCCGGTGTTGATCAGCATGGCGCCGCGCTTCATCTGCCCCAGGCGCCGGGCATCGATCAGGTGCTGGCTGGAGGCAGTCAGCGGGCAGTGCAGGCTGATGATGTCGCTGGTTTCGATCAGCTGCTGCAGCGGCACTTGTACCGCGCCCTGTTCGGCCAGGTCGGCGATGGGCAGGGGGTCGTAGACCTGCACCCGGCAGCCGAGGCCGGCCATGATGAGGGCGAAGGCTCGGCCGATGTGACCGCAGCCGATGACGCCGACGGTCTTGCCATGCAGGTCGAAGCCGACCAGACCGTGCAGCGAGAAGTCGCCTTCGCGGGTGCGGTTGAAGGCCCGGTGGATGCGCCGGTTGAGGGTCAGGATCAGCGCCAGGGCATGTTCGGCCACCGCATGCGGCGAGTAGGCCGGCACCCGCACCACCGCGAGATTCAGCGCCTGCGCCGCAGCCAGGTCGACATGGTTGTAGCCGGCCGAGCGCAGGGCGATCAGGCGCGTGCCGCCGGCGGCCAGGCGCTCCAGCACCGCGCAATCGAGCTGGTCGTTGATAAAGGCGCAGACCACGGCGCAGCCGGCGGCCAGGGCCGCGGTGTTCGGACGCAGGCGGACGTCCTGGAACTCCAGTCGCCAGTCCGCTGGGGGCTTGGTCGCCGTCCAGGCGGCCTGGAAGCTGTCGCGCTCGTAGCCCTTGCTGCTGAACAGCATGATGCGCATCGGGAGTGCTCCTGGGGGGCTCAGGCGCCGATTCGGGTGGCGGCGGCCAGGCGCTCGATGGCCGCGTCCAGTTCGTCCAGGGCCTGCTGGGCGGCCGGGTCATTCTGTTTCAGCAGGCTTTCGCTGCGCTGGCAGGCGGCGCGCAGCTGCGGCACGCCGCAGTAGCGGGTGGCTCCATGCAGGCGATGCACCCGCTCGATCAAGGCGCTGCGTTCGCCGCCGGCGCGGGCCTGGCGAATGGCCTGGCGATCGGCCGCCAGGCCGGCCAGCAGCATGCTCAGCATCTCGGCGGCGAGGTCGGCCTTGCCGGCCGCCAGCTTGAGGCCCTCGGCCGGATCCAGCACGCTGCTCGGCAGCGCCTCGGCGGCGGCCAGCTCGCCGGGCTCGGGCCCCTGGTTGCGCAGGGCCAGGCCGGTCCACTTGAGCACCACCTGGGCCAGCTGGCGTTCGCTGATCGGCTTGGTCAGGTAGTCGTCCAGGCCGCTCTGCAGCAGGGTGCGTTTCTCGTTGGACAGGGCGTGGGCGGTCAGGGCGACGATCGGCACCGGCTGGCGCTGCTGCTCGGCTTCCCACTGGCGAATCGCCTCGGTGGTCTGGCGGCCGTCCATGCCGGGCATCTGCACGTCCATGAAGATCAGGTCGAAGCTGGCCTGGCGGGCCTTCTCCAGCGCCTCGTAGCCGCTGGCGGCGGTGCTGACCTGGGCGCCCATGTCGTCCAGCAGGGTCTGCACCAGGAGCAGGTTGGCCGGGTTGTCGTCGACGCACAGCAGCCGTGGCGCCCGCCCTGGAGTGGCCTGGGCGGCGTCGCTGCGTGGCAGGCGCGGACTGATCAGCTCGCTCAGGCTGCGCTGCAGCTTGCGGGTGCAGGCCGGCTTGGCCTGCAGGCGGCTATGGGCATCGGGCAGGGCCTCGTGATAGAGCGCCTGCTCGGTGGTCGGGCAGAGCACCAGGGCCTTGCAACCCTGTCGTTCGAGGGCCCAGAGATGCTGGCACAGCGTCTCGGGCGGCATGCTCTTGGCATCGACGCCGAGCACGGCCAGATGGATCGGCTGCTCGCCGGGGCGGGCGCGCTCGACTGCCTCGAGCAGCCGCTCCAGGTCGGCGAAGGCGCTGACCTGCAGGCCACAGTCTTCCAGCTGATGGGCCAGGGCCTGGCAGGCCAGGTCGTGGCGCTCGTAAATGGCCACGCGCCGGCCCAGCAGCGGCGGGCGCGGCAGATCCTCGGCATCGTCGCGGGCCTTGGGCAGGCTCAGGCTGACCCAGAATTCCGAGCCCTCGCCCGGCGTGCTGTCGACGCCGATTTCGCCGCCCATCTGCTCGACCAGACGCTTGGAGATCACCAGGCCCAGGCCGGTGCCGCCGGCCTGGCGGGTGAGGGAATTGTCGGCCTGGCTGAAGGCCTGGAAGAGCGCGCCGAGCTCCTCCTCGGACAGCCCGCAGCCGCTGTCCTGCACGCTGATGCGCAGCTGGGCGCGATCCAGGCTCTCGTCCTCGAGCATGGCGCGCAGCACTATGCTGCCCTCGCGGGTGAACTTGATCGCGTTGCTGACCAGGTTGGTCAGCACCTGCTTGAGCCGCAGCGGGTCGCCGATCAGCGAGCGCGGGGTGTCGCGATAGACCAGGCTGAGCAGTTCCAGCTGCTTGTTGTGGGCGGCCGGGGCGAGGATGGTCAGGGTGTCCTGCAGCAGGTCGCGCAGGTTGAAGGGGATGCTTTCCAGCACCAGCTTGCCGGCCTCGATCTTGGAGAAGTCGAGGATCTCGTTGATGATCCCCAGCAGGCTGTCGGCCGACTGTTCGATGGTGGCCAGGTAGTCCTGCTGGCGCGGCGTCAGCTCGCTCTTCTGCAGCAGGTTGGTGAAGCCGAGGATGCCGTTGAGCGGGGTGCGGATCTCGTGGCTCATGTTGGCCAGGAACTCGGACTTGATGCGGCTGGCCTCCAGGGCCTCCTTGCGCGCGAAGTCCAGTTCGATGTTCTGGATCTCGATGGTTTCCAGGTTCTGCCGCACGTCCTCGGTGGCCTGCTCGATGCTGTGCTGCAGTTCCTCCTGGGCGTTCTGCAGGGCCTCGGCCATGCGATTGATGCCCGATGCCAGCTCGTCCAGTTCGTGACTGCCGAGCGGCGGCAGGCGGGTTTCCAGGTGGCCTTCCTTGAGCTGGGCGACGCCGTGCTGGATGCGCCGCAGCGGGTCGTTGATGGTGCGGCTCATGCGCAGCGCCAGCAGGGCGGTGATGCCCAGGCCGGCGATGATCAGCAGCAGGCTGGTGATCAGGCTGCGGTAACCGCTGAGCAGGCTGCTGTGGTGCGACAGCTCCAACTCGATCCAGCCCAGCAGCGGCTCGGCGCCGGCTTGCGGCGGCGTGCCGCTCAGGCTCAGGTGCTGGTCGAATACCGGCAGGCGAAAGCGCGTGGCGTCCGGGTTGCTCAGGCGGGCGGCCTGTGGCGCGTCGGCATCCGGCGCCGGGTTGAGCATGCTCGGCCCGGCATGGGCCAGGCGCCGGCCCTGTCGATCGATGAAGCTGACGGCGCGCACGTCGGCCTGTTCCAGGGTTTCAGTGGCGATGCGCCCGAGCAGTGCGGCGTCGCTTCGCAGCAGCGCCGGCGCGGCCAGGGGCGCCAGTTGTTCGGCGAGCAGGTCGCCGCGCTGCTGCAGTTGCAGTTGCAGGCTGGAGAGTTGCGCCCAGGTGAAGTAGCCGCCCAGGACCAGGGCCAGCAGGGTGGTCGGCAGCAGGGTCAGCATCAGCACGCGGCCCTTGATGCCCAATTCCATGAACACTGGTTGTCTCCCGCCTGACCTATTCGCTGGACTCGAGGCGCCAGTGTAGCGGCTCGCCCCGCCGGCCGAACAGAGGCAGCCGGCGCGCCGGGTGGTGGCCCTGCGCCTGCCGCGCTTATGGTCGGCGGCGGTTTGCCGTTATCATAGGCGGCCCTTTCTGCCGTGCGGACTCGAGCGACGCCATGAGCCACTACCCCACCATCGCCGATTGCGTCGGCAATACCCCGCTGGTGCGCCTGCAGCGCCTGCCGGGCGAGACCTCCAATACCCTCTTGGTCAAGCTCGAAGGCAACAATCCGGCCGGCTCGGTCAAGGACCGCCCGGCGCTGTCGATGATCAGCCGCGCCGAGCAGCGCGGCGAGATCAAGCCCGGCGACACCCTGATCGAGGCCACCAGCGGCAACACCGGGATCGCCCTGGCCATGGCCGCGGCAATCAAGGGCTACAAGCTGATCCTGATCATGCCGGACAACATGAGCGCCGAGCGCAAGGCGGCCATGAGCGCCTACGGCGCCGAACTGGTGCTGGTGTCGCGCGAGGACGGCATGGAGGGCGCCCGCGACCTGGCCGACAGTCTGCAGCGCGGCGGTCGCGGCAAGGTCCTCGACCAGTTCGCCAACGGCGACAATCCGGCAGCCCACTACAGCGGCACCGGCCCGGAGATCTGGCGCCAGACCAATGGCCAGATCACCCACTTCATCAGCTCCATGGGCACCACCGGCACCATCATGGGGGTGAGTCGCTTTCTCAAGGAACAGAATCCAGGGGTGCAGATCGTCGGCCTGCAGCCGATGGAGGGCGCCTCCATCCCCGGCATCCGTCGCTGGCCCGAGGAGTACCTGCCGCGCATCTACCAGGCCGAGCGGGTCGACCGCATCATCGACATGGCCCAGCGCGAGGCCGAGGACGTGATGCGCCGCCTGGCCCGCGAGGAGGGCATCTTCTGCGGCGTTTCATCCGGCGGCTCGGTGGCGGCCATGCTGCGCCTGTCGCAGGAGGTGGAGAACGCGGTGATGGTGGCGATCATCTGCGACCGCGGCGATCGCTACCTGTCCACCGGCGTCTACGACACGCCCCACGACTGATGGCCAAGAAGAGCGGCGGGCTGCGCTTTCAGCCCAGTGGCGGCAGCCGCCAGGCGCAGGTGCCGGTGGGCAAGAAGCAGGTGCTGGAGATCCAGCGCCTGGCCAACGACGGCCGCGGCATCGCCTTCGAAGGCGGGCGCACCTGGTTCGTCGACGGTGCCCTGCCGGGCGAGCAGGTCGAGGCGCGGGTGCTGAGCGCGCGCAGCCAGGTCATCGAGGCCCGCGCCGAGCGCATCCTCGTCGCCAGTTCCGAGCGCCGCAGCGAGCCCTGCGCCCATGCGCGCAGCTGCGGCGGCTGCAGCCTGCAGCACCTGGCCCATGCCGACCAGTTGGCGCTCAAGCAGCGCGCCCTGGCCGAGCAGTTGCAGCGCCTGGCCGGCGTGCAGCCGCGCGAGTGGGCGGCGCCGCTGGTCGGCCCCGAGTTCGGCTATCGCCGGCGCGCGCGCATCGCGGTGCGTTGGGATGCCAAGAGCAAGGCGCTGGATGTCGGTTTTCGCGCCGCCGCCAGCCAGGCCATAGTCGCCATCGACCACTGCCCGGTGCTGGTGGCGCCCCTGCAGCCTATCCTGCGCGCCTTGCCGTCGCTGTTGCGCGGGCTCGATCGGCCCCAGGCCGTCGGTCATGTCGAGCTGTTCAGCGGCAGCGCCAGCGCCGTGCTGGTGCGCCATACGGCGCCGCTGGGCGAGGCCGATCTGGCCCGTCTGCAGGCCTTCTGCCGCGAGCAGCAGGCGCAGCTGTGGCTGCAGGGGGAGGGTGAGCCGCAGCCGTTGATGGCCGAGCAGACGCTGGGATACGAGCTGCCGGCCTGGGACTTGCACCTGGCCTACCGGCCCGGTGATTTCGTCCAGGTCAATGAACCGGTCAACCAGGCCATGATCGCCCAGGCCCTGGACTGGCTGGCGCCGCAGGCCGAGGAGCGGGTGCTGGATCTGTTCTGCGGCCTGGGCAACTTCGCTTTGCCGCTGGCGCGCCGGGTGCGCGAGGTGGTGGCGGTGGAAGGGGTGGCGGCGATGGTCGAGCGCGCGGCGCAGAATGCCGCCGAGCACGGCCTGGATAATCTGCGGGTGGTGCATGCCGACTTGACCGAACCACTTGGCCAGGCGCCCTGGGCCCAGGGCGGCTTCGCCGCTGTGCTGCTCGATCCGCCGCGCGACGGTGCCCTGCAGCTGGTCCGGCAGATCGGCGCCCTGGGCGCGCGGCGTCTGCTCTATGTCTCGTGCAACCCGGCGACCCTGGGGCGTGACAGCGCCGAGCTGCTGGCCCAGGGCTACCGCCTGAGCAGGGCCGGGGTGCTCGACATGTTTCCGCAGACCGCGCACGTCGAGGCCATGGCACTATTTGAAAAACCGTAGGTCTGGATATGCCGGGGATCTGGGCTCATTCGCCGGGTCCCTGGGTTACCCTTGTTTTGGGTTCGGCAGGGGCGCACAAGGGGTGCGCCTTCTTTGGTCAGAGCGACCGGTTCGGAGAAGGCCGGCGTTCGTTCGGCGCGCCGCAGGGGCGCCATAGGGAAGGTAAGCAGTATGGTTCAGGTGAGAGCACACCAGCCGATCAACGACGACGGCAGCATCAATCTCGAGGCCTGGCTGGCGCATGTGCTCAGCGTCGATCCGCTGCTGGAGCACGATGCCCTGCGCGCGGCCTGCGAGTTCGCCCGCGAGGCCGAGCAGCAGGCCAATGCCGCGCAGAACCTCTGGTCCGAGGGCGCCTCCAGCTTCCGCGCGGGCCTTGAGATCGCCGAGATCCTCGCCGACCTCAAGCTCGATCAGGATTCCCTGGTGGCGGCACTGATCTACCGCGGCGTGCGCGAGGGCAAGGTGACCCTGGCCGCAGTGCACCAGCGCTTCGGCCCGGTGGTGGCCAAGCTGATCGACGGCGTGCTGCGCATGGCGGCGATCAGCGCCAGCCTCAATCCGCGCGATTCCCTGGTGCTCGGCTCCCAGGCGCAGATCGAGAACCTGCGCAAGATGCTGGTGGCCATGGTCGACGACGTGCGCGTGGCCCTGATCAAGCTGGCCGAGCGCACCTGCGCGATTCGTGCGGTCAAGCATGCCGACGATGCCAAGCGCCAGCGCGTGGCCCGCGAGGTCTTCGACATCTACGCGCCCCTGGCCCATCGCCTGGGCATCGGCCATATCAAGTGGGAACTGGAGGACCTCTCGTTCCGCTACCTGGAACCGGAGCAGTACAAGCAGATCGCCACCCTGCTGCATGAGCGCCGGCTCGATCGCGAGCAGTACATCAACGATGTGATGAGCCACCTGCGCCAGGAGCTCGAGGCCACCGGCATCCAGGCCGACATCAGCGGCCGGGCCAAACACATCTATTCGATCTGGCGCAAGATGCAGCGCAAGGGCCTGCAGTTCAGCCAGATCTACGACGTGCGCGCGGTGCGCGTGCTGGTGCCGCAGGTGCGCGACTGCTATACGGCCCTGGGTATCGTCCACACCCTCTGGCGGCACATTCCCAAGGAGTTCGACGACTACATCGCCAACCCCAAGGAGAACGGCTACCGCTCTCTGCACACCGCGGTGCTGGGGCCCGAGGGCAAGGTGCTGGAGGTGCAGATCCGCACCCACGCCATGCACGAGGAGGCGGAGCTGGGCGTGTGCGCCCACTGGCGCTACAAGGGCACCGACGTCAAGTCCGGCTCCAATCACAACGAGGAGAAGATCTCCTGGCTGCGCCAGGTGCTCGAGTGGCACGAGGAACTGGGCGACATCGGCGGCCTGGCCGAGCAGCTGCGGGTCGACATCGAGCCGGACCGGGTCTACGTGTTCACCCCCGACGGCCATGCCATCGACCTGCCCAAGGGCGCCACGCCGCTGGACTTCGCCTACCGCGTGCACACCGAGGTCGGCCACGGCTGTCGCGGGGCCAAGATCAACGGGCGCATAGTGCCGCTCAACTATGCGCTGAACACCGGCGAGCAGGTGGAGATCATCACCAGCAAGCACGGCTCGCCCAGTCGTGACTGGCTCAATACTCACCTGGGCTACGTCACCACCTCGCGGGCCCGGGCCAAGATCGTCCACTGGTTCAAGCTGCAGGACCGCGACCAGAACGTCGCCGCCGGCAAGGCCATGCTCGAGCGCGAACTGGGGCGTCTGGCGCTGCCCCCGGTGGATTTCGACCAACTCGCCGAGAAGGCCAACCTCAAGCTCGCCGACGACCTGTTCGCCGCCCTCGGTGCCGGCGACCTGCGCCTGGCCCATGTGGTCAACCTGGCCCAGCAGCTGGTCGAGCCGGAGCGCGGCAGCGAGCAGCTCGAGCTGATCCCGCGCAAGGCCCAGGGCTTGCGCCCGGGCAAGCGCGGCGACGTCCAGATCGAGGGCGTCGGCAACCTGCTGACGCAGATGGCCGGCTGCTGCAAGCCGCTGCCGGGCGACCCCATCGTCGGCTACATCACCCTCGGCCGCGGGGTCAGCATCCACCGCCAGGATTGCGCCGCGGTGCTGCAGCTGGCCGGCCGCGAGCCGGAGCGGATCATCCAGGTCAACTGGGGGCCGGTGCCGGTGCAGACCTACCCGGTGGACATCTTCATCCGTGCCTACGACCGTTCCGGCCTGCTGCGCGACGTGACCCAGGTGCTGCTCAACGAGAAGCTCAACGTGCTGGCGGTCAACACCCACTCGAACAAGGAAGACAACACCGCCTCCATGTCGATCACCGTCGAGATTCCCGGGCTGGATGCCCTCGGCCGGCTGCTCGGGCGCATCTCGCAGCTGCCCAACATCATCGAGGCTCGGCGTCACCGGCCGGCCTGACCGGCGCCCTCAACCCTAGCGAACCTGGACCCGTCCATGTACCAAGTCGACGACCTGCTGCACCTGATGGCCCGCCTGCGCGACCCGCAGCACGGCTGCCCCTGGGATCTCAAGCAGAGCTACGCCAGCATAGTGCCGCACACCCTGGAGGAGGCCTACGAAGTGGCCGACGCCATCGAACGGGGCGACTTCGAGCAGCTGCCGGGCGAGCTGGGCGATCTGCTGTTCCAGGTCGTCTACTACAGCCAGCTGGCCAGCGAGGAGGGGCGCTTTGCCTTCGCCGAGGTGGTCGACGCCATCACCGCCAAGCTGATCCGCCGCCATCCCCATGTGTTCGTCGATGGTGACCTCTATGGCGCGCCCGATGCGAGCAGGCTGGCCGAGGCGGCGGTCAAGCAGCGCTGGGAAGAGCTCAAGGCGCAGGAGCGGGCCGAGAAGGCCGCCGCCCCCGAGCAGTTGTCCTTGCTCGATGACGTGCCCCTGGCCCTGCCGGCCCTGAGTCGCGCGGCCAAGCTGCAGAAGCGTGCCGCCACGGTCGGCTTCGACTGGCCCGATGCCCTGCCGGTGCTGGACAAGGTGCGCGAGGAGCTGGACGAGCTGCTCGAGGCCATGAGCGAGAACGATCCCGAGGCGGTGACCGAGGAGATCGGCGACCTGCTGTTCGTCGTGTGCAACCTGGCCCGACACCTCAAGGTCGAGCCGGAAGCGGCCCTGCGCGCGGCCAACGGCAAGTTCGAGCAGCGCTTTCGTTTCATCGAGCAGGCCTTGCGCGAGGCGGGCCGGGCCATCGAAGATTGCGCCCTGGAAGACCTGGATGCGCTCTGGGGCGAAGCCAAGAAACTGGAGAAGCGCGGCCGGCCCTCGGCCTGCTAGCCGCCGGGTCGGCGCGGACCGGCGCTCTTATTGATTGTTCATTGCTATAGGTAGGTTATGGCTCTTTCACTACGCGACCAGCTGCTCAAGGCCGGTCTGGTCAACGAGAAGCAGGCCAAGCAGGTCAGCAAAGAGAAGCAGAAGCAGAAGCGCCTGGAGCACAAGGGCCAGGTCGAGAAGGACGAGTCGCAGAAACTCGCCGCCCAGCAGGCCATGGCCGAGAAGGCCGCCCGCGATCAGGCGCTCAATCGCCAGCAGCAGGAGAAGGCCGAGCAGAAGGCCCGCGCCGCCCAGATCAAGCAGCTGATCGAGGTCTCGCGCCTGCCCAAGCTGACCACCGAGGACTACTACAACTTCGTCGACGAGAAGAAGGTCAAGCGCCTGTCGGTGAACAAGCTGATGCGCGACAAGCTCAGCTGCGGCTCGCTTGCCATCGTCCGCCATGGCGGCGGCTACGAGGTGATTCCGCGTGAGGCGGCGCTGAAGATCCAGGCCCGCGATGCGCAGCGCATCGTCCTGCTCAACACCCAGGTCGAGGCGCCGGATGCCGATGACCCCTACGCCGCCTACCAGGTCCCCGACGACCTGATGTGGTAAGCGCAGAAAAAAGCCGGGCTCAGCCCGGCTTTCTTGTTTTCGAGCGCCTTAGTCGCGCCGCCCCTGCACGGTCTTGCCGTCGACCTCGCCGGCCGCGAGCATGATCTGGTATTCCTTGCCGTCCTTCTCCTGCTGGTGCAGGCGCACCAGCAGGTAGCCCCAGTCCTTGGCGAACCAGAGTACCGTCTTGCGCTGGCTCTGGGTCGGGTCGCGCACCCGCTCGACCTTGATCGCCTCGACCAGGCCGGCGCGGGTGCGCACCGTTTCCTCGCCGAGCACGCGAAAGTCGTAGGTCTCGATCTCGTCGCCGTCGATCACCTGGTAGCTCATGCTCTGCTTGCCGGCGGCGACGTCGTGCTGCAGCGTCAGCTGGTAGGTCGACTTGTCCTGCAGGCCCGGGGTCAGGGCGAAGCGCACCGGATCGCCGCGATCACTGCCGACCACCTGCTTGGCCTGCCAGTCGAAGTCGTGGGCAATCTCCTTGCGCTTGCCCAGGCCGCTGCGCTCGAAGCGGTAAGTCAGTGGCCGAAAGGCGCCATTGTCGAGGCGGAAGGTGCTCTGCTCGTTGAGGCTGGCCACCAGCATCGAAGCCTCGAAGCTCAGTTGCCAGCGACCATCATCCAGCGCCTGCAGGCTGCGTTCGGCCGAACCGCTGACCGGCAGTTGCTTCCAGTCGGCGGTGTAGCTGGCGGAAAAGGGCTTGAGCTCCAGGGCCAGCAGCGGCTGGCTGAGCAGCGCCAGGGTCAACAGCAGAACGCGCTTCATGGGGTCTCCTCGCTTCGAATCAGGTAACCGCTACTCGGCAGCGGCTGGCCATCCAGCAGGGCGCCGCTGTCGCCCAGGCGCAAGCGCCCTTCGGCGAACCAGCGCACCGCCAGCGGGTAGATGCGGTGTTCCTGCTGGTGCACCCGTTGGGTCAGGCTGTCCAGCGAGTCGCCGGGCTGCACCGCGAGCACCGCCTGTACGACCAGCGGGCCGCCGTCGAGTTCCTCGGTGACGAAGTGCACGCTGCAGCCGTGCTCGCGATCGCCGGCTTGCAGGGCCCGCTGATGGGTGTGCAGGCCCTTGTACTTGGGCAGCAGCGAGGGGTGGATATTCAGCAGGCGGCCTTCGTAGTGGCGGACGAAGGCGGGGCTGAGGATGCGCATGAAGCCGGCCAGCACCACCAGGTCAGGGGCGAAGGCGTCGATGGACTCGATCAGCGCCGCGTCGAAGGCCTCGCGCCCGGCGAACGCTTTGTGGTCCAGCACCCGGGTGTCGATGCCGGCCTGGCGCGCGCGCTGCAGGCCATAGGCATCGGCGCGGTTGGCGATCACCGCGCGGATCCGGGCCGGGTACTCGCCCTGGGCGATGCTGTCGATCAGCGCCTGCAGGTTGCTGCCGGAGCCGGAAATCAGCACCACCACATTGCAGACGTCGGTCATCAATGGGCTTTCAGGTTGTTCAGCACGACCTGTTCGGCGCCCGCGCCGGCTTCGGCGATCTGGCCGATGACCCAAGGCGCTTCGCCAGCGCTACGCAGGCACGCCAGGGCGGCCTCGACCTGCTCCTGGGCCACGCAGATGACCATGCCGACGCCGCAGTTGAGTACCCGGTGCATCTCGCGCTCGTCGACGTTGCCCTGCTGCTGCAGCCAGTCGAACACCGCCGGGCGGGTCCAGCTGGCCACGTCGATCAGCGCCTGGGCGCCGTCGGGCAGCACCCGCGGGATGTTGTCCAGCAGGCCGCCGCCGGTGATGTGGGCCATGGCCTTGACCGCGCCGGTGTCCTTGATGAGTTTCAGCAGCGGCTTGACGTAGATGCGCGTCGGCGCCATCAGCAGGTCGGCGAGCTTCTGGCCGTCCACTTCGGTGGCCTCGATGTCGGTGGCGGACACTTCGAGAATCTTGCGGATCAGCGAGTAGCCGTTGGAGTGCGGGCCGGAGGAGGGCAGGGCGATCAGCGCGTCGCCGCTCTGCACGCGGGAGCCGTCGATGATCTCGCTCTTCTCCACCACGCCGACGCAGAAGCCGGCCAGGTCGTAGTCCTCACCCTCGTACATGCCGGGCATCTCGGCGGTCTCGCCGCCGACCAGGGAGCAGCCGGCCAGCTCGCAGCCGGCGCCGATGCCGGTGACCACTGTGGCGGCCACGTCGACGTTGAGCTTGCCGGTGGCGTAGTAGTCGAGGAAGAACAGCGGTTCGGCGCCACAGACCACCAGGTCGTTGACGCACATGGCGACCAGGTCCTGGCCGATGCTGTCGTGCTTGTTCAGGTTCAGCGCCAGGCGCAGCTTGGTGCCGACGCCGTCGGTGCCGGAGACCAGCACCGGCTGCCGGTAGCCGGCCGGGATCTCGCAGAGGGCGCCGAAACCGCCCAGCCCGCCCATGACTTCAGGCCGCGCGGTGCGCTTGGCCACACCCTTGATGCGCTCGACCAGGGCTTCGCCGGCGTCGATGTCGACACCCGCGTCCTTGTAGCTGATGGAGGGTTGCTTGCTCATAGATCCAGGCCTTTAAGGGGAAAATCGAAGGTGCACCGGCAGGGCAGCGGCCGGTCTGCGAAGGCGCGCGATTTTATCAGGCTTGCCCGGCAGCGGCCACCCGGCGGGCGCCGTGGTTGCCGGCGAGCAAGCGGCTGTTTAAGGTATAGGCCTCTTCGCGCCGCCAGCCGATCGCCGCGCGCCGCCTATCGTTTCCGAGAGCCCCTGTCATGCGCCTGTTCGCCCGCCTGCTTGTCCTCTGCCTGCCGTGCTTGAGCCTGCCGAGCCTGGCGGCGCCGCTGGCCGAGCTGTATCAGGTGCGCGAGCCCGTCGCCAGTCAGGCCCCGGAAGACCGCGAGCAAGCCCTGGGCCGGGCCCTGGAGACCCTGGTAATCCGCCTGACCGGCAGCCGTGAGATGGCGCGGAGCCCGGCCCTGGCGGAGTTGCGGGCCAACCCGCAGCAGATCGTCAGCCAGTACGGCTATGAAAAGGACAAGCTGCTGGTGGATTTCGATCCGCTGAGCACCGAGCGGCAGCTGCGTCAGGCTGGCTTGCCGATCTGGGGCGCCAACCGTCCGGCGATTCTGGCCTGGTGGTCGAATGACGACGGCAGCGGCGCGCAACTGGTAGGCGATGGCCAGGCCAGCGCCGAGCCGCTGCGCCAGGCGGCCCAGCACCGTGGCCTGCCGTTGCGCCTGCCGCTGGCCGACCTTGGCGAGCAACTGCTGGCCAGCGCCGAGCATCTGGCGGCGAGCGATCCGCGGGCGCTGCGCGAGGCCTCCGAGCGCTATGGCGCCGATGCCCTGCTGCTGGTGCAGGCGCACCAGGCGGGCGACGGTTGGCAGGCGCAGTGGCGCCTGTGGCTGGGCGATGCCCGCGAGCAGGGCAAGGCCCAGGGCCGCGACTCGGCGGCGCTGGCCGATGCGGTGCTGCTGGCGCTGAGCGAGCGCCTGGCGCCGCGCTTCGTCGCCGCCCCGGGGGCCGCCAGCGGCCTGAGCCTGGAAGTCGAGGGCGTGAATCTTTCGCGTTACGCCGAGCTGCAACGGCTTCTCGAGCCCTTCGATGCGCAGCTGCGTCGGGTCCAGGGCGATAAGCTGAGCTACAGGGTCAAGGCCAATCCCGAGCAGCTGCGCGCCCAGCTGGCGCTGCTGCGCCTGCGCGAAGTGCCGGCGTCGGCCCAGCCGCTGGATGCCAGTCAGGCCCCCGCGCCCCTGCTGCAGCCGCGCCGCGATGTGCTGCGCTTCGGCTGGTGAGGCCCGCCCGGGCCGGAATTCTTTTCAACTCTGAGGATTGGGCATGAATGACTCTGCTCGCTGGCTAGGGATGGCCGGGCTCTTGCTGCTCGGCTGGCTGCTGTATTTGCTGCAACCCATTCTCGCGCCCTTTCTGGTCAGCCTGCTGCTGGCCTATATGGGCGATCCGCTGGTCGATCGCCTCGAGCGCTGGCGCCTGACACGCACCTGGGGCGTGATAGTGGTGTTCGCCCTGCTCGGCCTGCTGCTGGCGCTGATGCTGCTGGTGCTGGTGCCGCTGCTCGGCAAGCAGCTGCTGCGCCTGTACCAGTTGCTGCCGCAGATGCTCGACTGGCTGCAGCAGGTGGTTATGCCCTGGATGCAGGCCCAGTTCGGCCTGGCCGAGAACTTCTGGCAATTCGACCGGGTCAAGACGGCGCTGTCCGGCAACCTGGGCAAGACCACCGATCTGCTTGGCCAACTGCTCTCCCAGGTCACGGAATCGGGGCTGGCGCTGCTGGCCTGGCTGGCCAATCTGCTGCTGATTCCGGTGGTGAGTTTCTATCTGCTGCGTGACTGGGACCTGATGATCGCGCGTTTGCGCAGCCTGCTGCCGCGGCGCCGCGAGTCGCGGGTGGTGCAGCTGATCGGCGAGTGCCATGAGGTCCTCGGCGCCTTCCTGCGCGGCCAGTTGCTGGTGATGCTGGCCCTGGGGCTGCTGTATGCCAGCGGCCTGATGCTGATCGGCCTGGAGCTGGGGCTGCTGATCGGCCTGTTGGCCGGGCTGGCCAGCATAGTGCCCTATCTGGGCGTGGTGGTGGGGGTGGCCGCGGCCCTGACTGCCGGGCTGTTCCAGTTCGGCCTGGATCCCTACCCCTTGCTGGCGATCGCCGCGGTCTTCACCGTCGGCCAGCTGCTCGAGGGCATGCTGCTGACCCCCTGGCTGGTCGGCGATCGCATCGGCCTGCATCCGGTCGCGGTGATCTTCGCGATCATGGCCGGCGGCCAGTTGTTCGGCTTCACCGGCGTGCTGCTGGCCCTGCCGGTGGCCGCGGTGATAGTCGTGCTGCTGCGCCACGGCCATGATTTCTATAAACTTTCCGCCCTTTACGGAGAGTCCCCCGGCCGTTCCGACGAGCCGCCCAGTCCCGCATGAATCCGCTCCAGTTGCCTCTTGGCGTGCGCCTGCGCGATGACGCCACCTTCGCCAATTACTATCCGGGCGCCAACGCCGCGGCGCTCGGCTACGTCGAGCGCCTGTGTCAGGCCGACGCGGGCTGGACCGAGAGCCTGATCTACCTCTGGGGTAGCGAGGGCGTGGGTCGCAGCCATCTGCTGCAGGCCGCCTGCCTGCGCTTCGAGCAGCAAGGTGTGCCGGCGCTCTATCTGCCGCTCGCCGAGGTGGTCGCCTATGGCCCGCAGCTGCTGGACAACCTGGAGCAATACGAGCTGGTCTGCCTCGACGATCTGGAGGCGATCGCCGGCCACCCGGACTGGGAGGAGGCGCTGTTTCACCTGTTCAATCGCCTGCGTGACGCCGGTCGCCGCCTGCTGCTGGCCGCCAGTGCCTCGCCGCGCGAACTGCCGCTGCAGCTGGCCGACCTGCGCTCGCGCCTGAGCCTGGCGCTGGTGTTTCAGCTACACGAGCTGGCCGACGAGGACAAGCTGCGCGCCTTGCAGCTGCGCGCATCGCGCCGCGGGCTGCAGCTGAGCGAGGAGGTCGGACGCTTTATCCTGACCCGCGGCGAGCGCAGCATGAGCGCCCTGTTCGAGTTGCTCGAGCGCCTCGATCAGGCCTCTCTGCAGGCCCAGCGCAAGCTGACCATTCCCTTTCTCAAGGAAACCCTGGGCTGGTAGCGGTGGGCGCCGGCCAGCTGCCTACGGCAGCCGGCCCAGCTCGCGCCTCACTGCTCGTCGGCCAGTTTGCGCTGGTACTGGAAACGCCAGCGGGTGTACATGAGCGCGGCGCAGAACAGGCAGAGGCTGACCAGGGTCAGCAGCCAGCCATAGACCGCCCTGGCCGGGTCGAAGGCGGCCAGCACGCCCTGGATGAAGTAGAGGTTGACCACGAAGCAGGTCCAGGCGTGGGCGCGGGCATGGCCCAGCAGTATCCCGGGGGCCAGCAGCAGCAGTGGCGCCAGCTGCAGGCCGAGGATGATCCACAGCAGCCTGGCCGGCAGCTCGGCGTAGGCCAGGTTCCATACCAGCAGCAGGGCAGCCAGGGCCACGAAGCTCAGCAGGCTGGCGAGGCGGCTGATGGTCAGCCGCGGCTGCAGCCAGTCCAGCGAGGGCAGCGGCTTGGGGGTTCTAGCCACGGGCATTCTCCAGTTTCAGGGCGGTTTGTCCCAGGCGTTGGCC
>JBFHKK010000014.1:0-16246 GCA_041595475.1 Pseudomonas sp.
AAGGCCAAGCTGGGCGCCAACGCCATCCTCGCCGTCTCCCTGGCCGCCGCCAAGGCCGCCGCTCAGGCCAAGGGCATGCCGCTGTACGCGCACATCGCCGACCTCAATGGCACCCCGGGCCAGTACTCCATGCCGGTGCCGATGATGAACATCATCAACGGCGGCGAGCACGCCGACAACAACGTCGACATCCAGGAGTTCATGGTCCAGCCGGTCGGCGCCAAGACCTTCGCCGACGCGCTGCGCATGGGCGCCGAGATCTTTCATCACCTCAAGGCCGTGCTCAAGGCCCGTGGTCTGAACACCGCCGTGGGTGACGAGGGCGGCTTCGCGCCGAACCTGGCCTCCAACGAAGACGCCCTGGCGGCGATCGCCGAGGCCGTGGCCAATGCCGGCTACAAGCTGGGTGAAGACATCACCCTGGCCCTGGACTGCGCCTCCAGCGAGTTCTTCAAGGACGGCCAGTACGATCTGGAAGGCGAGGGCAAGGTGTTCAGCGCCGAGGGCTTCGCCGACTACCTGGCCGGCCTGACCCAGCGCTACCCGATCATCTCCATCGAGGACGGCATGGACGAGTCCGACTGGGCCGGCTGGAAGGTGCTGACCGACAAGATCGGCGAGAAGGTGCAGCTGGTCGGCGACGACCTCTTCGTCACCAACACCAAGATCTTGAAGCGCGGCATCGACGAGCAGATCGGCAACTCGATCCTGATCAAGTTCAACCAGATCGGTTCGCTGACCGAGACCCTGGAGGCCATCCAGATGGCCAAGGCGGCCGGCTTCACCGCGGTGATCTCCCACCGTAGCGGCGAGACCGAGGACAGCACCATCGCCGACCTGGCCGTGGGCACCGCCGCCGGCCAGATCAAGACCGGCTCGTTGTGCCGCTCGGACCGCGTGTCCAAGTACAACCAGCTGCTGCGCATCGAGGAGCAGTTGGGCGGCCAGGCCCCCTATCGCGGTCGTGCCGAGTTCCGCGGTTGATCGCAGACGTGGTACAAGAGGGGCGGCGCGAGTCGCCCCTTTTTCATCCGGATACCCTTGGCGCCATGCGTACTCCCTACTGGTTGTTCGTCGTTCTGATCCTGCTCCTGGCCGGCCTGCAGTACCGGCTCTGGGTGGGCGATGGCAGCCTGGCCCAGGTCACCGAGCTGAAGCGGCAGATCGCCGAGCAGCAGGGCGAGAACCAGCGCCTGCTGGAGCGCAACCGCATCCTCGAGGCCGAGGTGCTCGAGCTCAAGTCGGGCCTGGAGACCGTCGAGGAGCGCGCCCGTCACGAGCTGGGCATGCTCAAAGAGGGCGAAACCCTCTTTCAGCTGACCGAATGAGCGCGCCCGGGCTGCCCGCCTTCTGGGCCCTGATACCGGCCGCCGGGATCGGTAGTCGCATGGCGGCCGACCGGCCCAAGCAGTATCTGCCACTCGCCGGCAGGACCCTGCTGGAACATACCCTGGACTGCTTTCTCGACCATCCGCAGCTGCGCGGACTGGTCATCGCCCTGGCCGCCGACGATCCCTACTGGCCCACGCTTGCCTGCGCCGAAGATCCGCGCATCGCCCGCGCCGAGGGTGGCCGCGAGCGCGCCGACTCGGTGCTCGGTGGCCTGCAGCGGCTGGCCGAGCTGGGCGCCGAGGAGCAGGACTGGGTGCTGGTGCATGATGCCGCGCGGCCCAACCTGGCGCGCGCCGATCTCGATCGCCTGCTCGGCGAACTGGCCGAGGATGCGGTCGGCGGCCTGCTCGCGGTGCCGGCGCGCGACACCCTCAAGCGCGCCGGTGCCGATGGCCGGGTGCGCGAAACCGTCGATCGTGAGTCTATCTGGCAGGCCTACACGCCGCAGATGTTCCGTATTGGCCCGCTGCATCGGGCACTGGCCGATGCCCTGGTGGCCGGCGCCCTGATCACCGACGAGGCCTCGGCCATGGAGTGGGCCGGGCAGGCGCCGCGACTGATCGAGGGCCGGGCGGACAATCTCAAGGTGACCCGTCCGGAAGACCTCGACTGGCTGCGCCGGCACTGGGCCGAGCGCCCTTAGGCGCTTGCGGCCGTCGGCCCTGGCCGCGAACGGCCTAGAGCGCGCTGTATTCGCGGCGCTGGGCCATGCCTTCCTTGAGAAAGTCCACCAGCTGGCGGATCTTCGGCGACAGATGGCGTTGCTGTGGATAGAGCGCCCAGACCGCGGTGTTCGGCGGCTGCTGGCCGGGAAGCAGGGAGACCAGGGCGCCGCTGCGCAGGTGCTCGAGCACATAGTAGTCCGGTAGCTGGCACAGGCCGAGGCCGCGCAGGGCCGCCTCGAGTACCGCCTGGCCGCTGTTGCAGCGCCAGTTGCCCTGCACCCGCTGGGTCCATTCGCGGCCATCGAGCTGAAAGCTCCAGGTATCCGAGCTGCCGATCAGGCAGTTGTGCCGGCCCAGTTCCGACAGGCTGTGCGGGCGACCGTAGCGCTGCAGATAGGCCGGTGCCGCGCACAGGAACATCTGTCGCGGCGCCAGGCGGGTGGCGACCAGCCGCGAGTCCGCCAGGCGGCCGAGGCGAATGGCCAGGTCCAGGCCTTCCTGGAGCAGATCCAGGGTCCGGTTGCTCAGTTCGATCTCGACCCGCAGCTGCGGATGGCGGCACATGAAGTCGGTCACCAGCGGCACTATGAAGCGCTCGCCGTAGGCCACCGCGCAGGTCATGCGCAGCAGCCCCTTGGGTTCGCTGGCCAGATCGCCGATGGCGCGCAGCGCTTCCTCGCGGGCGTCCTGCAGGCGCTGGCAATGCTGCAGAAAGGTCTGGCCGGCTTCGGTCAGCGCCACCCGCCGGGTACTGCGGTAGAACAGGCGGGTCTGCAGGCGCTCCTCGAGGCGGGCGACCTGGCGGCTGACCTGGGAGGAGGAAAGCCCCAGGCGCTCGGCGGCCGCGGTGAACTGGCCGCATTCGGCCACCGCGACGAATTCATCCAGACCTTCCCAGCCGTTCATTTGCAGGCTACCTCTGGCCGTTGGCATTGCACGGAGTGTCCATTCTAGGGGCCTGCCACTCGATTGTCCCTGTATGGCAACAATGTTTTGCTTCCGAGCAGATTATTCAGCCAAGGGCCCTGATCTACACTTTCCGCCACCCGTGCATCCTGCTGGAGAGCCCAGATGATCAAATCCCGTGCTGCCGTGGCCTTTGCCGCCAACCAACCGTTGCAAATCGTCGAAGTGGATGTCGAGCCGCCCAAGGCCGGCGAGGTACTGGTGCGCATCGTCGCCACCGGCGTTTGCCATACCGATGCCTACACCCTCTCCGGCGAGGACTCCGAAGGCGTGTTTCCCTGCATCCTCGGTCACGAGGGTGGCGGCATCGTCGAGGCGGTCGGCGAGGGCGTCACCTCCCTGGCTGTCGGCGACCATGTGATCCCGCTCTATACCGCCGAGTGCCGGACCTGCAAGTTCTGCACCTCCGGCAAGACCAACCTCTGCCAGGCGGTGCGCGCCACCCAGGGCAAGGGTCTGATGCCCGACGGCACCACGCGCTTTTCCTATCAGGGCCAGCCGATCTATCACTACATGGGCTGTTCGACCTTCTCCGAGTACACGGTGCTGCCGGAAATCTCCCTGGCCAAGATTCCCAAGGACGCCCCGCTGGACAAGGTCTGCCTGCTCGGCTGCGGCGTCACCACCGGCATAGGCGCGGTGCTCAACACCGCCAAGGTCGAGGCGGGCGCCAGCGTGGCCATCTTCGGCCTCGGCGGCATCGGCCTGGCGGCCATCATCGGCGCCAAGATGGCCAAGGCCGGGCGCATCATCGCCATCGACATCAATCCGGCCAAGTTCGAGATCGCCAAGCAGCTGGGCGCCACCGACTGCGTCAATCCCAAGGAACACAGCAAGCCGATCCAGGAGGTCATAGTCGAGATGACCGACGGCGGCGTGGACTACAGCTTCGAGTGCGTCGGCAATGTGCAGCTGATGCGCGCGGCCCTGGAGTGCTGTCACAAGGGCTGGGGCGAGTCGACCATCATCGGCGTCGCCGGCGCCGGCCAGGAAATCTCCACCCGGCCGTTCCAGCTGGTCACCGGGCGGGTCTGGCGCGGCAGCGCCTTCGGCGGCGTCAAGGGTCGCACCGAGCTACCCGGCTACGTTGAGAAGGCGCAGACCGGCGAGATCCCGCTGGATACCTTCATCACCCACAACCTGCCGCTGGATGAGATCAATCAGGCCTTCGACCTGATGCATGAAGGCAAGAGCATCCGCACCGTCATCCACTTCTGATCGCGTCGGCTGGATGCCGCGTGCGGCATCCACCGTCCAGTGGTGGAAAGCGCGGCGCGACTGACCACCCGAGGGAAATTGTCATGACCTTGGAAAACCTGTCCTGCCAGAAGAGCTTCGGCGGCTGGCACAAGCGTTACCGGCACCGCTCCAGCAGCCTCAACTGCGACATGGTGTTCGCCCTGTACCTGCCGCCCCAGGCCGAGCAGGGCGAAAGACTGCCGGTGCTCTACTGGCTGAGCGGCCTGACCTGCACGGACGAGAACTTCATGCAGAAGGCCGGCGCCCAGCGCCTGGCCGCCGAGCTGGGGTTGATCATAGTGGCGCCGGATACCAGTCCGCGCGGAGCGGATGTGCCGGCTGACCCGGATGGCGCCTGGGACTTTGGTCTGGGCGCCGGCTTCTATCTCAACGCCAGCCAGGAGCCCTGGGCCCGCCACTACCGCATGTACGACTACGTGGTGCAGGAACTGCCGGCCCTGATCGAGGCCAACTTCCCGGTGTCGGAAAAGCGCGGCATCAGCGGCCATTCCATGGGCGGCCATGGCGCGCTGGTCTGCGCCCTGCGCAATCCGGGGCGCTACCAGTCGCTGTCGGCCTTCTCGCCGATCGCCAACCCGATGAATTGTCCCTGGGGCGAGAAGGCCTTTTCGCGCTACCTGGGCGAGGAGCGTTCGCGCTGGCGCCAGTGGGATGCCAGCGTCCTGCTCGCCGAGGCCACGGAGAAACTGCCGATCCTGGTCGACCAGGGCGATCGCGACGATTTTCTCGCCACCCAGCTCAAGCCCGAAGCCTTGCAGGCGGCCGCCCAGGCCGCCGGGCATCCGCTGACCCTGCGCCTGCAGGCCGGTTACGATCACAGCTACTACTTCATCGCCAGCTTTATCGACGACCACCTGCGTCACCATGCGCAGGCCTTGCGTGCTTGAGGCTGATCCGCCCGCGACTGAGTCCTGTAGAATCACGCCCTGAATTTTCAGGGCGTTGTTCTTTATGCGTATTGGTCATGGCTACGACGTGCACCGCTTCGGCGAGGGCGATTTCGTCACCCTCGGTGGCGTGCGCATTCCCCACAAGTTCGGGCTGATTGCCCACTCCGACGGCGACGTGCTGCTGCATGCGCTCAGCGATGCGCTGCTCGGCGCCGCCGCCCTGGGCGATATCGGTCAGCACTTCCCGGACACCGATCCGCGCTTCAAGGGCGCCGACAGCCGGGCGCTGTTGCGCCATGTGCTCGGCCTGGTGGTCGGCAAGGGCTGGCGGGTCGGCAATGTCGACGCCACCATAGTCGCCCAGGCGCCGAAGATGGCCCCTCACATTCCGGCTATGCGCGAGCGGCTCGCCGCAGACCTGCAGGTCGGCCTGGATCAGGTCAACGTCAAGGCCACCACCACCGAGAAGCTCGGCTTCACCGGGCGCGAGGAGGGCATCGCGGTGCATGCAGTGGCCCTGCTGCTGCCGGCATGAACGAATTCGAACTGCTCGGCCCACGCGCCCATGGCCCGGCCTGCGGCACTGCGCTGCTCAAGGCCAGCGCCGAGGACTTCCAGGTCGATGAGGTGCTCGACATTCCCCTCTCCGGCGAAGGCGAGCACCTCTGGCTGTGGGTGGAGAAGCGCGGGCTGAATACCGAGGAAGCGGCCAAGCGCATCGCCCGCGCCGCCGGGGTGCCGCTGCGGATGATCAGCTATGCCGGGCTCAAGGATCGCCAGGCCCTGACCCGGCAGTGGTTCAGCCTGCACCTGCCGGGCAAGCTCGATCCTGATCTGCGCGCGGCGCAAGACGCCGGCCTGCGTGTCCTCAAGCAGGTGCGGCATAGCCGCAAGCTGCAGCGCGGGGCGCATGCCGCCAATGGCTTTACCCTGCGCCTGACCCAGCTCGAGGCCGACATCGCAGCCTTGGACGGGCGCCTGCAGCAGGTCGCCGCCCAGGGCATCCCGAACTATTACGGCTTGCAGCGTTTCGGCCATGAGGGCGGCAACCTGGCCCATGCCCGGCACTTCGCCGCAAGCGGCAGCCTGCCCGAGAAGCGCAACGTGCGTTCACGGGTGCTCTCGGCGGCGCGCAGCTATTTGTTCAATCGTGCCCTTGCCGAGCGAGTCGCCGCAGGCACCTGGAACCGGGCGCAGGTCGGCGATCTGCTGGCCTTCACCGACAGTCGCAGCTTCTTCGTGGCCGGCGAGGAGGAGTGCAACGACCCGCGCCTTGGACTGCTCGACCTGCATCCGACCGGGCCGCTGTGGGGCGCCGGTCAGTCACCGGCCGGCGGGCTCACCGCGGAACTGGAACAGCGCCTGGCGCAAGGCGACAGCGAGTTGGTTGCCTGGCTGGCAGAAGCGGGCCTGGCGCACGAACGACGCATCCTGCGCCTCCCCATCGGCGGCCTGGCATGGCATTATCCCGAGCCTGACATTCTGCAACTGGAATTCGTCCTGCCGGCTGGATGCTTCGCCACTGTCTTGGTGCGCGAACTGGTCGATCTGTTGCCGGCAGGGCAGACGGATAACCCATGCGTATTCTGATTTCTAACGATGACGGCGTGGCCGCGCCGGGCCTCAATGCGCTTCACGCTGCGCTGGTCGATTATGCCGAGTGCACGGTGATCGCCCCGGACCAGGATCGCAGCGGCGCCAGCAGTTCGCTGACCCTGGATCGGCCGCTGCATCCGCAGACCCTGGCCAACGGCTTTATCAGCCTCAATGGTACGCCCACCGACTGCGTGCATCTGGGCCTCAACGGCCTGCTGCCGGAGCTGGCCGATCTGGTCGTGTCGGGGATCAACCTGGGCGCCAACCTGGGTGACGACGTGCTCTATTCCGGTACCGTGGCGGCAGCGCTCGAGGGCCGTTTCCTGAGCCGCCCGGCCTTCGCCTTCTCGCTGCTCTCGCGCTCGCCGGAGAATCTCGCCACCGCCGCCCACTTCGCGCGCAAGCTGGTCGAGGCCCATGAGCAGCTCGACCTGCCGCCGCGCACCGTGCTCAACGTCAACATTCCCAACCTGCCGCTGGATCACGTGCGTGGCATCCAGCTGACCCGCCTGGGCCATCGTGCCCGGGCCGCGGCCCCGGTCAAGGTGGTCAATCCACGTGGCAAGGAGGGCTACTGGATCTCGGTGGCCGGCGATGCCGAGGACGGCGGCCCGGGCACTGACTTCCATGCGGTGATGCAGGGCTATGTCTCGGTCACCCCGCTGCAACTCGATCGCACCTTCCAGGACGGCTTTAGCCGCCTGCAACCCTGGCTGGAGCGGCTGCTGTGATGGGGCGCGAACAGGACGGGCTGAATCGCCACGGCATCGGCATGACCTCGCAGCGCACCCGCGAGCGCCTGATCCAGCGGCTCTACGAGGAGGGTCTGAGCAATCCCCATGTGCTCGAGACCATTCGCCGCACCCCGCGTCACCTGTTCGTCGACGAGGCCCTGGCCCATCGTGCCTACGAGGACACGGCGCTGCCGATCGGCCACAACCAGACCATCTCCCAGCCCTACATGGTCGGGCGCATGACCGAGTTGCTGCTGGCCGCCGGACCGCTGGACAAGGTGCTGGAAATCGGCACCGGCTCCGGCTACCAGACCGCGATCCTGGCCCAGCTGGTCGAGCGGGTGTTTTCCGTCGAGCGTATCCAGGGGCTGCAGGAAAGGGCCAAGGAGCGCCTGAACGAGCTGAATTTGCGCAACGTGGTGTTTCGCTGGGGCGATGGCTGGGAAGGCTGGCCGGCGCTGGCGCCCTACAACGCCATCATCGTCACCGCCGCCGCCAGCGAAGTGCCCGCGGCGCTGCTCGAACAACTGGCGCCGGGCGGACGCCTGGTGATCCCGGTCGGTGCGGGCGAGATGCAGCAGTTGTTGCTGATCGTCCGGGAGGAACAGGGTTTCACCCGGCACATGCTCGATGCGGTGCGTTTCGTGCCGCTGCTCAATGGGCCCTTGGCCTGATCTGAAGAACCACCGGATGGATCCATGAAGAGCCAGTTCCTGCTCTATGCCAAAGGCCTCGCGATGGGCGCCGCGGATGTCGTGCCCGGCGTCTCCGGCGGGACCGTGGCCTTTATCAGCGGCATCTACGACGAGTTGCTGCGCTCGATCGCCAGCGTCCCGGCCGCGGCCGGCATGCTGCTGCGGGGACGGGTTGTCGCCGCCTGGCAGGCGGCCAACGCCGGCTTTCTGCTGATTCTGCTGGCTGGCATCCTCACCAGTGTGCTCAGCCTGGCGCGGCTGATCACCTACCTGCTAGCCGAGCAGCCGATTCCGGTGTGGTCGTTCTTCTTCGGCCTGATTCTGGTGTCTTCGCACCTGGTGGCGCGCGAGATTCAGCGCTGGAACTGGAGCCGTGCGCTCAGCTTCGTGTTGGGCGGCGGGTTGGCCTATTGGATTACCGTGGCCGCGCCAATGCAGTGGGGGCATGACCCCCTGAGCCTGTTTCTGGCTGGCGCCATCGCCATCTGCGCGATGATACTGCCGGGCATTTCTGGCAGCTTCATCCTGGTCCTGCTGGGGCTCTATCCCTTTGTGCTTGGCGCGGTTAAGAGCCTGGACGTTGCGGTGTTGCTGATATTTTCCAGCGGCTGCCTGCTGGGGCTGCTGAGCTTCGCCGGTGTGCTGCGTTGGCTGCTGGTACGCTGGCGTGATCTGAGCCTGGCGTTCCTGACCGGGCTGATGCTGGGTTCGCTGAACAAGATCTGGCCCTGGAAGGAAACCCTGACGTGGCGCGCCGACGGCCATGGCCAGCCGGTTCCGCTGTTGCAGGCCAACCTGCTGCCGGGGCGTTTCGCCGAAATCAGCGGGCAGGATCCGCAGTTGCTGCTGGCGGCGCTCCTGGCGATAACCGGGGTAGCGCTGGTGCTGGGCCTCGAGTGGTGGGCCGGACGTCAGCAAGATGCGGGCTGCGCCGATTGATTTCGGCACATATAGAGACCTAACCATTGGCGCTAGCGCCAGAAAAGGGAGATGCGGGTGGGCGATACGGCCATGCAATTGCGAAATCGCTGCAGCAGCGCTCGATGCCTGTTGAGTGGCCTGCTGCTCGGGGCCTTGCTCAGTGGCTGCGCCAGTCCGCCTCCGGGCGGCGTGCAGGTGGTCGACCGCAACCATCAGCGAGGCGGCGCCGCGACCCTGCGCCAGCCCGTCAGCAGTGGCCAGTATGTGGTGCAGCGGGGCGATACCCTGTACTCGATTGCCTTTCGCTATGGCTGGGATTGGAAGGCGCTGGCCGCCCACAACGGCATTGGCGAGCCTTATCTGATCCGGGTCGGTCAGGTGATTCGCTTCGGCGGCGCCCAGCCCGTTCGTCAACCTCAGGTCGCCGCGCGGGCGCCGCTGACTAGCCGTCCTGCGCCCGTCAGCCAGCCGACACCGCCGCCACCGATCCGGCCCATTCAGCCGCCGCCTGCCGAGGTCAAGGCGCCGCCCGCCAATACCCCCGTGCAGCCGGTGCAACGCTCTGCTTCCGGCTGGGCCTGGCCGGCTACCGGCGCCGTCATTGGGCGCTTCTCATCAAACGGCAGTTTGAATAAAGGCATTGATATCGCCGGGGAATTGGGCCAGCCTGTTTTGGCTGCGTCTGATGGATCCGTGGTGTACGCCGGGAGTGGTTTACGGGGCTACGGCGAGTTGGTGATCATCAAACACAGCGATACCTACGTAAGTGCCTACGGTCATAACCGCAGGCTGCTGGTCCAGGAGGGGCAGAAGGTCAAGGCCGGGCAGACAATTGCCGAGATGGGATCCACGGGGGCCGACAGGGTGAAGCTGCATTTCGAGATTCGCCGTCAGGGTAAGCCTGTAGATCCGCTGCAATACCTGCCGCGTCGTTGACTGGCGCCATCCTAACCGGCACGTGGGCGGATCAGGCTCGGGTGCGGCCAGGGATGAAGGTGGTGCCGGAGCTTGCTGTCGAACTCAGCAAGGGACAACAACAATGGCTCTCAAGAAAAAAGAAGCGCCGGAGTTTGACGTCGAGGATGAGGTGCTCCTGATGGAGCCTGGCATTGTCTTGGACGATGGCTCGAAAGCGGAGGCGCCAACACCGCTCGCTCGCTCGAAAGCCAAGAGCTCCGCCAGCAGCAAGCAACACAAGTACATTGATTACACCCGCGCGCTCGACGCCACCCAGCTCTATCTCAACGAGATCGGCTTCTCGCCGCTCCTGACGCCGGAGGAGGAGGTCCACTTCGCCCGCCTGGCGCAGAAGGGTGACCCGGCCGGGCGCAAGCGCATGATCGAAAGCAATCTGCGCCTGGTGGTAAAGATCGCCCGGCGCTATGTCAATCGCGGCCTCTCGTTACTGGATCTGATCGAAGAGGGCAACCTCGGGTTGATCCGGGCCGTGGAAAAATTCGATCCGGAGCGCGGATTCAGATTCTCTACCTATGCCACCTGGTGGATTCGTCAGACCATCGAGCGGGCAATCATGAATCAGACGCGGACCATTCGACTGCCGATTCATGTGGTCAAGGAACTCAACGTCTATCTGCGCGCCGCGCGCGAACTGACCCAAAAGCTCGATCATGAGCCCTCGGCCGACGAAATCGCCGGTCTGCTGGAGAAGCCGGTTGGCGAAGTCAAGCGCATGCTGGGCCTCAACGAGCGGGTGTCCTCGGTCGACGTTTCCCTCGGGCCGGATTCGGACAAGACCCTTCTCGACACCCTGACCGACGACCGCCCGACCGATCCCTGCGAGCTGCTGCAGGATGATGACCTCTCGCAGAGCATGGATCAGTGGCTCGGCGAGTTGACCGACAAGCAGCGTGAGGTCGTGGTGCGTCGATTCGGCCTGCGCGGTCACGAAACCTGCACCTTGGAGGAGGTCGGCCAGGAAATCGGCTTGACGCGCGAGCGCGTTCGGCAGATTCAGGTCGAGGCGCTCAAGCGCTTGCGGGAAATTCTGGAAAGTAACGGGCTGTCGAGTGACTCGCTGTTCCAGTGAGTAACTTCCTCTGCCCCTGGAAACCCGGCTTCGGCCGGGTTTTTTGTTGCTGGCATTTGTAAGCCATTGCTTACAGGCTTTGTAAGTCTTTGCCGGAGGCGAGTGCAGGGAAACCGCCCGACAGCTGTCTGGTCATGGTTCTATCTATATGAAATTAAAGGGCTTTATATTTTACAGTGAGGTGCGCAGTGTCTTTTCGGGCGAGATTGCGCACCTTGTGGCGTGCGGGCAAATCGCTAATATCAGCCCTGTGTCAACGGACAGACACGGGCCACTAGGGACGGTGGTCGGGACCAGCGCCGGATGCGCTTCATCAGGATGATGAGCTAGGAAAATCAGGGACTAGGGACAAAAAAGTGGGCGGTTAATACCGCCCCTTTTTTTGCCCGTAGAAAAGCGAAAGGCCCGCGCGCGGCGGGCCTTTCGTTTGGGAAGGTGTGAAGCCTATCGCTCCAGATACTGCAACTTGTCCTTAACCCCGTCCCACTCTTCGGCGTCTGCCAAGGCTTCCTTCTTCTCGGTGATGTTCGGCCAGACCTCGGCCAAGTCGGCATTGAGTTCGACGAACTCCTGCATGTCCTCGGGCACCTCGTCCTCGGAGAAGATCGCCTGGGCCGGGCACTCGGGCTCGCAGAGGGCGCAGTCGATGCACTCGTCCGGGTGGATGACCAGGAAGTTAGGGCCTTCGTAGAAGCAGTCGACCGGGCAGACTTCCACGCAGTCGGTGTATTTGCACTTGATGCAGTTGTCGGTAACGACGAAGGTCATGGTCTGGTTCTCTCCTCGGGCTGCGCGCTGCGGCCTTGTCTGCGCAGGGCGTGCAGGCGCTCTTTAATGGTCGCGGCTCAGGCTGAAGCCGGTCGATCGTAAAAATGCCCGCGATTCTAGCAGTTTGAGCGCGCTTGCGTTAGAGGCGGGCCTTCCATGTGTATAGCAACTCCAGCGCCGCGCGCGGGGTCAGCTCGTCTGGATCGAGCCGCTGCAGATCGTCCAGCAGCGGGTGCGGCAGGCTGGCGAACAGGTCGCTCTGCAAGGGGGCGGCCGGCTTGCCCGGCTCTTGCGGCGGTCGCTCATGGGGCAGGCAGGTGTTTTCCAGGCGTGCCAGGTGTTCGCGGGCGCGCCTGATCACCTCGCCGGGCACGCCGGCCAGTTGCGCCACCGCCAGGCCGTAGCTCTGGCTGGCCGGGCCGGGCAGCACATGGTGCAAGAAGACGATGCGTTCGTTGTGCTCGGTGGCGTTGAGGTGCACGTTGGCCACGTTCGGCTGGCTTTCCGGCAGCACCGTCAGCTCGAAGTAGTGGGTGGCGAACAGGGTGTAGGCGCGCAGCTTGGCCAGTTGTTCGGCCGCCGCCCAGGCCAGCGACAGGCCGTCGAAGGTGCTGGTGCCGCGCCCGACTTCATCCATCAGCACCAGGCTGCGTGCGCTGGCGTTGTGCAGGATGTTGGCCGTCTCGCTCATCTCCACCATGAAGGTCGAACGCCCGCCGGCCAGGTCGTCGCTGGAGCCGATGCGGGTGAAGATGCGATCGACAAGCGACAGCTCGCAGCGCGCGGCAGGGACGAAGCTGCCGATATGGGCCAGCAGCACGATCAAGGCGGTCTGGCGCATGTAGGTGGATTTACCACCCATGTTCGGCCCGGTGATGATCAGCATGCGGGTGGCGTCGTCGAGGCTCAGGTCGTTGGCCACGAAGGGGGTCGTCAGCACCTGCTCGACCACCGGGTGACGGCCCTGCTCGATGCGCAGACAGGGCTCGTCGACGAAGCGCGGGCGGTTGAGGTCCAGGGTCAGGGCGCGTTCGGCCAGGTTGCTCAGCACGTCCAGCTCGGCCAGGCCGGCGGCGCTCTCCTGCAGCGGCGCCAGGTGCTCGATCAGCAACTCCAGCAGGGCCTCGTAGAGCATCTTCTCCCGGGCCAGGGCACGGCTCTTGGCCGACAGCGCCTTGTCCTCGAATTCCTTGAGCTCCGGGGTGATGAAGCGCTCGGCGCCCTTGAGGGTCTGGCGGCGGATGTAGTCGGCCGGCGCCGACTCGGCCTGCTTGCTCGGCAGCTCGATGTAGTAGCCATGCACGCGGTTGTAGCCGACCTTGAGGTTGGCCAGGCCGGTGCGTTCGCGCTCGCGGATTTCCAGGTCCATCAGGTACTGGCCGGCGTTCTCGCTCATCGACTGCAGTTCGTCCAGTTCGGCGTCGTAACCGCACTTGAGCACGCCACCGTCGCGGATCACCGCCGGCGGGTTGTCGATGATGGCGCGCTGCAGGAGCGCGGCCAGCTCGGGATAGCTGGCGATGCTCTCAGCCAGTTGCTGCAGGTGCGGGGTGTCCAGCGGCGCCATGGCCTGCTGCAGCGCCGGCAGCGCGGCCAGGGCATCGCGCAGGCGCGCCAGATCGCGCGGGCGGGCATTGCGCAAACCGATGCGGGCGAGGATGCGCTCCAGGTCGCCGATTTCCTTGAGCTGCGGCTGCAACTGCTCGAAGCGGTAGCCGTCCAGCAGGCAGTCGATGGCGTCCTGGCGCGCCTCGAGGACCTGACGATCGCGCAGTGGGCGATTCAGCCAGCGGCCGAGCAGGCGACTGGCCATGGCGGTCTGGCAGCGGTCGACGACCGACTGCAGGGTGTTGTCGCGTCCGCCGGCCAGGTTGATGTCCAGCTCCAGGTTGCGCCGGCTGGCGCCGTCGAGGATGACGGTGTCGTCCAGGCGCTCATGACGCAGGCTGCGCAGGTGCGGCAGGGCGGTGCGCTGGGTCTCCTTGGCATAGCCGAGCAGGCAGCCGGCGGCGCCTATGGCCAGGGTCAGGTTCTCGCAGCCGAAGCCCTTGAGATCCTGGGTGCCGAACTGCTGGCACAGGCTCTTGTGCGCGCTGTCGCGCTCGAAGTCCCAGGGCGCGCGGCGGCGCACGCCCTTGCGCTTTTCCGCCGGCAGGCCCTGGGGCCAGTCGTCGGGAATCAGCAGTTCGGCCGGGCTGAGCCGCTCCAGCTCGGCCAGCAGGTTCTCCCAGCCCTGGATTTCCTGGACGCTGAAGCGACCGCTGGTGATGTCCAGCGCCGCCAGGCCGAACAGCCGTTCGTCGCCCAGCACCGCGGCCAGCAGGTTGTCGCGATGCTCGTCGAGCAGGGCTTCGTCGCTCACGGTGCCGGGGGTGATGATGCGCACCACCTGACGCTCCACCGGGCCCTTGCTGGTGGCCGGATCGCCGATCTGCTCGCAGATCACCACCGATTCGCCGAGCTTGACCAGCTTGGCCAGGTAGCCCTCCACCGAGTGGTAGGGGATGCCGCACATGGGAATGGCCTGGCCGGCCGACTGGCCGCGGGCGGTGAGGGTGATGTCGAGCAGCTTGGCCGCCTTCTTGGCGTCCTCGTAGAAGATCTCGTAGAAGTCGCCCATGCGGTAGAACATCAGCTGATCCGGATGCTGGTTCTTCAGCTTCCAATATTGCTGCATCATCGGGGTGTGGGCGCTGAGATCGCTCTGGCTCATCGTGGTGAATTGTCCGGCTGAATCGCAAAGGCGCGTAGTGTAGGGTATCGGCCTTACCTGTTTCACCCCGGAGCGCAGATGACTGATGATGCGGAATTGACCCGCCTGGCGGCCGAACTGGGTGCGCGGCTGCGGGCCGCCGGCGCCCAGGTGAGCACCGCCGAGTCCTGCACCGGCGGCGGCATTGCCGAGGCCATCACCCGTATCCCCGGCAGTTCGGCCTGGTTCGAGGCCGGCTACGTCACCTATTCCAATGCCCAGAAGACCCGACAGCTGGCGGTGCCCGAGGCGTTGTTCGCCAGTGTGGGGGCAGTCAGTCGCGAGGTGGTCGAGGCCATGGTGCGCGGCGCCCAGAGCCGAAGCGGCGCGCGCTATGCCGTGGCCGTCAGCGGCGTGGCCGGCCCCGATGGCGGCTCGGCGGACAAGCCGGTGGGCACCGTGTGGCTGGCCTGGGGCGATGGCGCCCAGTTGTTCAGCCAGCGTCGGCAGTTCGCCGGCGATCGCCGGGAAATTCGCCGACAAACGGTCCAGGCCGCCCTGGAGGGGCTGCTGCGGCTGCTGGCGAAAGAAAATCCCGGTGCGGGGTAGGCGGACGACTTGCCCTGTGGAATAATACTGGCTACTTATACAGTTGTTGGCCGTCAGGCCCTCTTGATCACGTGAGGACTTCAATGGACGAGAATAAGAAGCGCGCCTTGGCGGCTGCCCTGGGGCAGATCGAAAAGCAGTTCGGCAAGGGCGCGGTGATGCGCATGGGCGACCACGAGCGCCAGGCGATTCCGGCCATCTCCACCGGCTCCCTGGGCCTGGACATCGCCCTGGGCATCGGCGGCTTGCCCAAGGGGCGGATCGTCGAGATCTACGGCCCCGAGTCCTCGGGCAAGACCACCCTGACCCTGTCGGTGATCGCCGAGGCGCAGAAGCAGGGCGCTACCTGCGCCTTCGTCGATGCCGAGCACGCGCTGGACCCGGACTACGCCGGCAAGCTGGGGGTCAACGTCGACGACCTGCTGGTTTCGCAGCCCGATACCGGCGAGCAGGCCCTGGAAATCACCGACATGCTGGTGCGCTCCAATGCCGTCGACGTGATCATCGTCGACTCGGTGGCGGCCCTGGTGCCCAAGGCCGAGATCGAGGGCGAGATGGGCGACATGCATGTGGGCCTGCAGGCGCGCCTGATGTCCCAGGCGCTGCGCAAGATCACCGGCAACATCAAGAACGCCAACTGCCTGGTGATCTTCATCAACCAGATCCGCATGAAGATCGGCGTGATGTTCGGCAACCCGGAAACCACCACCGGCGGCAATGCCCTGAAGTTCTATTCCTCGGTACGCCTGGACATTCGCCGCACCGGCGCGGTCAAGGAAGGCGACGAGGTGGTCGGCAGCGAGACCCGGGTCAAGGTGGTGAAGAACAAGGTCGCGCCGCCGTTCCGTCAGGCCGAGTTCCAGATTCTCTACGGCAAGGGCATCTACCGTAACGGCGAGATCATCGACCTGGGCGTGCAGCTCGGGCTGCTGGAAAAATCCGGCCCCTGGTACAGCTACCAGGGCAACAAGATCGGCCAGGGCAAGGCCAACTCGGCCAAGTTCCTGGAGG
>JBFHKK010000015.1:0-16179 GCA_041595475.1 Pseudomonas sp.
CGTTCGTGATTCTGTTCACGATCGGCGGCTTCTCCGGATTGATGCTGGCCATCGCCCCGGCGGACTATCAGTATCACGACACCTACTTCGTGGTGGCCCACTTCCACTACGTGCTGGTGCCGGGCGCGCTGTTCTCCATCATCGCCGCCGTCTACTACTGGCTGCCGAAATGGTGCGGCAAGATGTACGACGAGTCCCTCGGCAAGCTGCATTTCTGGCTGAGCTTCATCGGTGTGAACGTGACGTTCTTCCCGCAGCACTTCTCGGGGCTGGCGGGCATGCCGCGTCGCATTCCCGACTACGCGCTGCAGTTTGCCGACTTCAACATGCTGTCCAGCATCGGCGCGTTCATCTTCGGCTTCTCGCAGCTGCTGTTCCTGTACCTGATCATCAAGGCGATCCGCAGCGGCCAGCCTGCCACCGACCGGGTCTGGGAAGGCGCCCACGGCCTCGAGTGGACGCTGCCGTCGCCGGCGCCCTATCACAGCTTCACGACGCCGCCGAAGGTCTCCGAAGCCGAGGCGCACAGCTGAGCAGTCCGTCATGAGCAACACGCAGGAAATCAGCAAACCGCGCCACGGCCGCCTCGCACTGAAGCTGCTGGGTATCGTGGTCGGCATGTTCGGCTTCGGCTTCGCCCTGGTGCCGATCTACGACGTCATGTGCCAGGCCTTCGGCATCAACGGCAAGACCGCCGGGGCCTACCAAGGCAGCCAGGCGCTGGATCAGACGCGCCAGGTGCGGGTGCAGTTCCTCGCCACCAATGCCGCCGGCATGGCCTGGGAGTTCCGGCCGCTGAGCGACGAGGTGCTGACCCACCCCGGGGCGAGCAACCAGATGCTCTTCGTTGCCCACAACCCCACGGATCGGCCCATGACCGCCCAGGCGGTGCCCAGCGTGGCGCCGTCCAAGGCGGCGGCCTACTTCCACAAGACCGAATGCTTCTGCTTCACCCAGCAGCTGCTGCAGCCCGGCGAGCGCATCGAGATGCCGGTGCGCTTTATCGTCGATCGCGACCTGCCGGCCGACGTGCATCAGCTGACCCTGGCCTACACCCTGTTCGATATCACTGCGCGTAAACCGCCTGTCGCCCAGGCGACTCCTTAAGGAGCACAACAATGTCGAGTCACGAGCAGTACTACGTCCCGGCCCAGAGCAAATGGCCGATCATTGCCACCCTCGGCCTGCTGATCTCGGTCTATGGGGTCGGTACCTGGTTCAACGACCTCAAGGCCGACCGCGCCGAGTCCAGCGGCCCCTTGATCTTCTTCATCGGCGCGCTGTTTCTCGCCTACATGCTGTTCGGCTGGTTCGGCAACGTGATCAAGGAAAGCCGCGCCGGCCTCTACAGCGCGCAAATGGACCGCTCCTTCCGCTGGGGCATGAGCTGGTTCATCTTCTCCGAGGTGATGTTCTTCGCCGCCTTCTTCGGCGTGCTCTTCTATGTGCGCACCTTCGCCGGCCCCTGGCTCGGCGGCGAGGGCGACAAGGGTGTCACCAGCATGCTCTGGCCGGGTTTCGAATACACCTGGCCGCTGCTCAACAACCCCGACCCCAAGCTCTACCCGGCGCCCAGCGGCGTGATCAGTCCCTGGGAACTGCCGCTGCTCAACACCGTGTTGCTGGTGACCTCCAGCTTCACCCTGACCTTCGCCCACCACGCCCTGCGCAAGAACCAGCGCAAGCCGCTCAAGCTCTGGCTGGCGCTGACCATTTTGCTGGGCGCGGCCTTCCTGGTATTCCAGGTCGAGGAGTACGTGCATGCCTACAGCGAGCTGGGCCTGACCCTGGGCTCGGGCATCTACGGCGCGACCTTCTTCATGCTCACCGGATTCCACGGCGCCCACGTGACTCTGGGCGCGCTCATGCTGACGGTCATGCTGGTTCGCATCCTGCGGGGCCACTTCAGCCCGGACCAGCATTTCGGCTTCGAGGCGGCCGCCTGGTACTGGCACTTCGTCGACGTGGTCTGGATCGGCCTGTTCTTCTTCGTTTATGTGCTGTGACGCGACTACCAGGTGACCTGGGAGCTCAGCTGGCCGCTGTAGAAGCCCCAGGCGATCAGGGCTACCGTGAGCGCGGTGAGGGTCACGCGCAGGGTCAGGGCATTGACCAGACGCGAGCTGCGGCCTTCGTCCTTGACCAGGAAGAACAGGCCGCTGAACAGGCTGACCAGGGTGGCGAGCAACAGGATGACGATCGCGGCCTTGAGCATGGGGAACTCCGGGGGAGGGAAAATGGGTAGGCCTTGCAGTATACCCAGGCTGAACGACGCACCGGCGCAGCGGCCATGAGCGCCTTTCGCCCGGGGCTGCTGCCCAGCCTGCTGGTGCTCGCCTTGCTGCCACTGCTGCTGGCGCTGGGCTGCTGGCAGCTGGAGCGGGCCGAGGACAAGCGCCAGTTGCTCGACCGGCACCAGGCCCGCCAGGCAGCCGCGCCGATCGACGTCAACCGGCTCGAGCGCCTGCAGGATCCGGCCTACCGCCGCATCCAGCTGCGCGGCCGCTTCGACGCCGAACACAGCCTGCTGCTGGACAACCGAACCCGCAACGGCCGCGCCGGAGTCGAAGTGCTGCAACCTTTCTACGATCAGGCCAGCGGTCTCTGGTTGCTGCTCAATCGCGGCTGGCTGCCCTGGCCGGACCGGCGCCAATCGCCGCGCTTCGCCACCCCCGAGGAGCCCATCAACCTGAGCGCCTGGGTCTATGTCCCCCTGGGCGAGGGCCCGTCATTCCAGGCGACCACGCCAGCAACCGGCTGGCCCCGCCTGATTACCGCTGTCGAACCAGAGCAGGTCTGGAAAGAACTGCGCCGCGCCGGCTTCGGCCACGAGTTGCGCCTGCAGCCGGGACCGGCGGCCCTCGACGTCGACTGGCCGGTGGTCGCCATGAGTCCGGACAAGCATCTGGGCTATGCCGTGCAATGGTTCGCCCTGGCGGCGGCCCTGCTCGGCCTGTTCATCTATTTCGGTGTGCATCACGCACGGGAGAGTCGTCATGAATCCAGCCATCGTCCTGCATGAGGCGGCGCCCAGCCGCCGCTGGCGCGGTCGCCTGCAGCTGCTGCTGATCCTGTTCATCGTCATCGGCCCCATGCTGCTGGCCAGCGCCATGTACCAATGGCGCTTCTGGGTGCCGGAGAGCCGCAGCTATCACGGCGAACTGCTCGGCAACGGTCAGACCCGCGCCGACCTGGGCGTCGAAGTCGCGGAAAGCCGCTGGCAACTGCTGGTCACCGCCCCCGGCGGCTGTGGCCCGGACTGCCAGCAACTGGTGTTTATCGCCCGCCAGGTGCACATCGGCCTCAACCGCGAGGCACAGCGGGCCAGCCATGCCCTGGCCAGCGCCCAGCCGTTGCCGGCCGACTTGGTCGCCCGCCTGCAGCGCGAGTTTCCCCAGTTGCAGCGCTACTCCCTGGAGCCGGGCAATGCGGCGCCGGGCCTGCTCGAGTCCGAGGCCGCGCAGCTGTGGATCCTCGACCCCCACGGCAATCTGGTGCTGCGCTACGCGGCCGACAGTCGCGGCAAGGGCATTCTCGACGACCTACGCTATCTGCTGAAAATCTCGCAAATCGGCTGAGGACATCTGATGCGCAAACCCGGATACCGCCTGGCCCTGTTCGCCACCCTGTTGGCCACCCTGGTGGTCATGCTCGGCGCTTACACCCGCCTGACCCATGCCGGCCTCGGCTGCCCGGACTGGCCCGGCTGCTACGGCTTCCTGAGCGTGCCCATGAGCGAGCAGAGCCAGAGCCTGGCCGCGGCACGCTTTCCGGAGGCGCCGCTGGAGGTGGCCAAGGGCTGGTACGAAATGATCCATCGCTATTTCGCCGGCGCCCTCGGCCTGGTGATACTGGCCCTGGCCGTGCAGGCTCTGCGTCGCCGCGGCGAGCCCGGCCAGCCAGTCAAGCTGCCCTTGCTGCTGCTGGGCCTGGTCACGCTGCAGGCCGCCTTCGGCATGTGGACCGTGACCCTCAAGCTCTGGCCACAGGTGGTCACCGCCCACCTGCTCGGCGGCTTCGCCACCCTCAGCCTGCTGCTCCTGCTGACCCTGCGCCTGTCTGGAGCTGTGCCCAGCTTAGCGACCGTCTCCTCCCGCTTACGCAGCCTGGCGGCCGTTGCCTTGCTCGCAGTGGTCGCCCAGATCGCCCTGGGCGGCTGGGTCAGCAGCAACTACGCGGCGGTGGCCTGCGTCGACCTACCCACCTGCCACGGCCAATGGTGGCCGGCCATGGACTTTGCCAATGGCTTTCACCTGACCCAGCAGATCGGCCCCAACTACCTCGGCGGCCAGCTCGACAGCGACGCGCGCACCGCCATCCACATGAGCCACCGCATCGGCGCATCGATCGTGACCCTGGTATTGCTGGCTCTGGCCTGGCGTCTGCGCGCAGCCGGTCTGGGCGGCCTGGCTGGGCTGCTGATCGCGGCCCTGAGCGTGCAACTGATCCTCGGCATCAGCAACGTGCTGCTGCATCTGCCCCTGGCCGTGGCGGTGGCGCACAACGCCGGCGGCGCCGCCTTGCTGCTGTGTCTGGTACTGATCAATTACCGCCTGCGCCCGCTGCCGGCCCTGCCCGCCGCAACCCGCTACGCGCCGCCGCGCCTGGCCGCGCTGCACGGCGAATAACAAGAACGCTCGAAGGAGAAATGCCATGGCGACCTTACTGCACAAGCAACAGGCCCACGCGGGCTGGCGCGACTACCTGGAACTGACCAAGCCGCGGGTGGTGCTGTTGATGCTGATCACCTCGCTGGTCGGCATGTTCCTCGCCACCCGCGCCGGGGTGCCCTGGCAGGTGCTGCTGTTCGGCAACCTGGGCATCGGCCTGTGCGCCGGCGCGGCGGCGGCGGTCAACCATGTGGTGGACAGGCGCATCGATTCGCTCATGGCCCGCACCCACAAGCGCCCGCTGGCCGAGGGCCGCGTGTCACCCGTGGCCGCCCTGAGCTTCGCCCTGCTGCTGGCAGTCGCCGGCATGGCCCTGCTGCTGCAGTTCACCAACGCCCTGGCAGCCTGGCTGACCCTGGCCTCGCTGCTCGGCTATGCGGTGATCTACACCGGCTTTCTCAAGCGCGCCACGCCGCAGAACATCGTCATCGGCGGCCTGGCCGGCGCCGCCCCGCCCCTGCTCGGCTGGGTCGCGGTGACCGGCCAGATGAGCGCCGAGCCACTGCTGCTGGTGCTGATCATCTTCGCCTGGACGCCGCCGCACTTCTGGGCCCTGGCCATCCATCGCAAGGCCGAGTACGCCAAGGCCGACATCCCCATGCTGCCGGTGACCCATGGCGAGCACTACACCAAGGTGCACATTCTGCTCTACACCTGCGTGATGTTCGCGGTCACCCTGCTGCCCTATGCCATCCACATGAGCGGGCCGCTCTATCTGGCCTGCGCCATCGTCCTGGGCGCACGCTTCCTGTTCTGGGCCTGAGTGCTGTACCGTGACAGCCGACCGCACGCGGCGATCAATACCTTCAAGTACAGTATCTGGTACCTGTTCCTGCTGTTCATCGCCCTGCTGCTGGATCACTATCTGCTGCTCAATCTCTAACCCGTGGGCGTCATGAGCCGAACCCAGAAAACCGTCTTCGTCCTCCTCGCCCTGGTCGCCCTGGTGCTGGGCCTGACCGTCAACAAGGTGCTGACCAGCCAGGGCCGCGGCGACCCCACCGCCCTGCTCGACGCCGGCATAGTGTTGCTGCCCAAGCCGCGCAGCCTGCCGGATCTGCGGCTGCTCGATCAGGACGGCGAGCGGCTCGCGGTCGATCAGCTAAAAGACAAATGGAGCCTGCTGTTCTTCGGCTACACCTTCTGCCCGGACATCTGCCCGGCCACCCTGGCCGAACTGCGTCAGTTGCGCGCAATGCTGCCGCCGCAGGCGCGGGACAACCTGCGCGTGGTCTTGGTCAGCGTCGATCCGCAGCGTGACACGCCCGAGCAGCTGAAGAAGTACCTGGGCTATTTCGACGCCGGCTTCATCGGCCTGACCGGCGAGCCGGACAGGATCGAGAAGCTGGCCAACGCCCTGAGCATCCCCTTCATCCCCGCCGATACCCGCGAGGAAAACTACACGGTCGATCACAGCGGCAATCTGGTGATTCTCGGCCCGGACGGCAGCCAGCACGGCTTTATCCGCGCGCCCCTGAACACGCAAAAACTCGCCGCCCAGTTGCCGTCCCTGCTCCAGCCGGCCAACTAGGCCTGACGCCTGCGGCAACAGGGCTATCTCGCAAACAGCTGCCCCATGTCCCGGAAAGCCTTGAATTCCAGGGCATTGCCGCAGGGATCGAGGAGAAAGAAGGTCACCTGCTCGCCGGCCTCGCCGGCGAAGCGCACGCCCGGCTCGATGACGAATCTGGCGCGCTTGCTCTGCAGCCGCTCGACCAGGGCATGCCAGTCGTCCCAGCCCAGCACCACGCCGAAATGCGGCACCGGCACCTGATGGCCGTCGACCAGATTGGTATGACTGGCGTCCTGATAGGCCATCCGCGGCGCCTGGTGAATCACCAGCTGGTGGCCGAAGAAATCGAAATCGACCCAGTGCTCGCTGCTGCGGCCCTCGGCGCAGCCGAACAGGTCGCGATAAAAAAGCCGGGCGGCGGCCAGGTCGAATACGGGAATGGCCAGGTGAAAGGGCGACAGGGACATACGCGAACTCCTTAATGCCAAGGTCAGCTCGAGTCTAGCTGGCGGCCGCCGAATCGGCTTGCCGGTCCAGCCCTGTGCAGATAAGGGCTCCAACCAGCAAGAACCCCGCACTGGGCGGGGTTCTCAGACTAGCAGGCGCGAGCCGATGGCTTAGCGCGTCTGCGGGCTGAGCACCAGCTGCGGCACCTGGCCGGGCTTGACCACCTGGCTCAGGCGCGGATTGAAGGCCGGGTCGAGGCGCTTGATGCGGGCACTGAGCAGGGCCGCGACCCAGGGGTAATCCTTGGCTTCGCGCACCTCGATGCGCACCGCGCAGCGGAAGGCCACCACATCCTCGGCCACCGTATCGAGCAGGCTGCGCAGCCGTTCGTTGTCCTGATTGTCGAGCATGGCCAGAGACACGCGACTGCTCGACGCCTGCGGGTCGATCACCCGCGCCCGCGGCTTGGCCGGCGCGGCTGGTACTGCCGCCGCCGGCGGCGCAGCGACCACGGCCATTTGCGCGGCCTGGAGGGCGGCAGCCTGGCGTTCGGCGGCCAGGCGTGACTGACGGGCCTGCTCGAGACGAGCCGCCTCCTCGGCACGCTCGGCCGCCTGGCGCGCGGCTTCGGCGGCCGCCTGCTCGGCCTGGCGGGCTGCGCGGGCCTGGGCGATGGCGCCGTCCAGGCCGGTGGTCAAGGCCGGCGCCTGGGGCAACAGGCTGCGGGCCTGGCTTAGGGCCCGCGTGGCGCGGTCCAGATCGCCGGCCTGCAGGGCCTGCTGGCCCTGGCCCAGGTAGGCTTCGGCCAGCTGCCGCTGGTATTGCTCCAGGCGCGTGTCGCCCGCCGCGCGCTGCTGCAGGGCAGAGAGTTGGCCTTCGGCCTGACTCAACTGGCCGGCTGCCAGGCTCTGGTCCAGCTGGCGGAAGGCGCTGACCAGATCATCGGTGGGCAGATTGGCCACCTGCGGAGCGCTCTGGCAACCGGCCAACAGCAGACAGGCCAGGGCCGGGGACAGACAACGGGAGGCGAACGACTTCATCACTGCGAGTCTCAAGTTGCGCAAAAAACGCGCAAGTCTACACCGCCGGACCGAACGACACCAAACCGTGACGGAAAACGGCCCGCTCAGGCCAGGCGCCGCGGCCAGGCGAAGCTGAGCAGGAACAGGGCGGCGGCGGCCACCACTATCGAGGGACCGGCCGGGGTGTCCTGGAACCAGGACAGGCTGAGCCCGGCGCAGACCGCGACCACGCCCAGCAGGCTGGCGCCCAGGGCCATCTGCTCGGGCGTGCGGGCATGGCGCTGGGCGGCGGCGGCGGGAATGATCAGCAAGGATGTGATCAGCAGCACCCCGACTATCTTCATGGCCACGGCGATCACCACGGCGATCAGCAGCATCAGGCTCAGGCGAATCGCCGCCACCGGCAGGCCCTCGACCCGCGCCAGTTCCTCATGCACGGTGATCGCCAGCAGGGGACGCCAGAGCAATGCCAGCGCCAATAGGACCAGGGCGCTGCCGGCGAGAATCCAGGCCAGATCGCTCGGGCCGACCGCCAGCAGGTCGCCGAACAGATAGCTCATCAAGTCGATGCGCACCTCGCGCATAAAGCTCAGCACCACCAGCCCGAGGGACAGGGTGCTGTGGGCGAGAATCCCCAGCAGGGTGTCGGAGGCCAGCGGCTGGCGGGTCTGCAGGGTCACCAGCAGCACCGCCAGAAGCACGCAGCCGACGGTCACCGCCAGGGTCGGGCTGACGTCCAGCATCAGGCCCAGGGCCACGCCGAGCAGGGCGGCGTGGGACAGGGTGTCGCCGAAATAGGCCATGCGCCGCCAGACCACGAAGGCGCCCAGGGGGCCGGCGACCAACGCCAGGGCCAGCCCGGCGAGCAGTGCGTTGAGCAGGAAGTCAGCCATGCTCGCAGCCCTTGCCGTGCACATGGGGCCGCAGCGGACCCTGGATCTTCAAGCCGGCGGGCGCCTCGACCACGGCGCCGCCCAGATCGTGGGCGTGGTCATGATGATGGTGATAGATGGCCAGGCTGACGGCGTCCTGACCGAAGAGTTCGACGAAGGCCGGGTCGCCGCTGACCTGCTCCGGGTGGCCCGAGCAGCACACGTGGCGGTTCAGGCAGACCACCTGATCGGTGGCGCTCATCACCAGGTGCAGGTCATGGGAGACCATGAGCACGCCGCAGCCATGGCGGTCGCGCAGCTGGCTGATCAGCCGGTAGAGCTCGGCCTGGCCGGCGACATCGACGCCCTGCACCGGCTCGTCGAGCACCAAGAGTTCGGGCTTGCGCAGCAGCGCGCGGGCCAGCAGCACGCGCTGCAACTCGCCGCCGGAAATCCCCTGCAGGGGGCTGTCGAGCACCTGGGCCGCGCCCACTTCGTTGAGCGCGGCCAGGGCACTGCTGCGATCGACTCCCGGCACCAGGCGCAGAAAGCGCAGCACGCTGAGCGGCAGGGTGGCGTCCACGTGCAGCTTCTGCGGCATATAGCCGATCCGCAGCTTCGCCTTGCGCCAGACGCTGCCGCTGTCGGGCTTGAGCAGGCCAAGCACGGCGCGCACCAGGGTGGTCTTGCCGGCGCCGTTGGGACCGATCAGGGTGACGATCTGGCCAGGGTTGACCCTCAGCTGCACGTCCTGCAGCACGGCCTGGCCGGCGAAGCGCACACCGACGCCTTCCAGACGGATCAGCGCATCGCTCATTCGGCCTCCCGGCAACCGGCGCAGAGGCCGAGCACTTCCACGGTCTGGCCCTCGACTACGAAGCCCACCGCGGCGGCCGCCGCGACTATCGCCTGGCTGATGGCCGCCTGTTCCAGCTCGATCGCCGCGTGGCACTGGCGGCAGATGAGGAACTGGCCCTGGTGCAAGTGCTCCGGCTGGTTGCAGCCGATGAAGGCGTTGAGCGAGGCGATGCGGTGCACCAGGCCGTTCTCCAGGAGGAAATCCAGGGCCCGGTAGACGGTCGGCGGCGCGGCGCGGCGGCCGTCCTCCTCGCTCAGACTGGCGAGGATGTCGTAGGCGCCGAGGGGCTTGTGGCTCTGCCAGACCAGTTCCAGCACGCGCTTGCGCAGCGCGGTCAGGCGCAGCCCTTGGCTGGCGCAAAGCGCCTCGGCATCGCTCAGGGCCTGACTGACGCAGTGGGAATGATCGTGGGGACGTGAGGCCAGCGGGGGACGGGGCATGAACGGCGACGACCGGCAAAAGAGACGTTATTATATTACCTTTTCCCGCCATGAGTGTTCCCGTCGTGTCGCGCCCCCTCGCCTTCGTCGCCCTGCTGCTCGCTGCCTGGGGCTTCTCCGCACTGGCCCAGGCCGAGGTGCGCCTGCTGACCTCGATCAAGCCGCTGCAATTGATCGCCGCCGCGGTGCAGGACGGCCTCGGTCAACCCGAGGTATTGCTGCCGCCGGGCGCCTCGCCGCACCACTACGCGCTGCGCCCGTCCGATGTGCGCAAGGTGCGCGAGGCCGAGCTGCTGTATTGGGTCGGCGCCGACCTGGAGAGCTTCCTGCCACGGGTGCTGGCCGGCCGGGAAAAGCCGGCGGTGGCCGTGCAGGCGCTGGCCGGCCTGCATCTGCGCCATTTCGGCGATGCGCACGAGACGCACGAGGCGCACCACGACAATCACGATGAGCACGATGAGCACGATGAGCACGATGAGCACGATGAGCATCGCGCCGGCGGGCACCAGGCGCACGAAGCCGACGCCCACGACCATGCCCACCGCCCCGGCAGCCTGGACGCCCACCTCTGGCTGCTGCCGGCCAATGCCCGGCTGATCGCCGCGCGCATGGCCGCCGACCTGGCCGCCGCCGACCCGGCCAACGCGGCCCGCTACCGGGCCAATCTCGCGGCCTTCGAGCAGCGCCTGGCGGCGCTCGACGAGCGCCTGAAGCGGCGCCTGAGCGCCCTGCGGGACAAGCCCTTCTTCGTCTTTCACCAGGCCTATGACTACTTCGAGGCCGCCTATGGCCTGCAGCACGCCGGCGTCTTCAGCGTCGGCGGTGAGGTGCAGCCCGGCGCCCGCCACGTCGCCCAGATGCGCGCGCGCCTGCAGCAGGCCGGGCCCAGTTGCGTGTTCAGCGAACCGCCGCTGCGTCCTCGCCTGAGCGAGACCCTGAGCGCCGGCCTGCCGGTGCGCCTGGCCGAACTGGATGCCATGGGCAGCGATCTGCCGCCGGCCGCGGGCAGCTACGAGCGCCTGCTCGAGCAACTCGGCGAGAACCTGGCCGACTGCCTGGAAGCGCTCTAGCAGTCACGCCGCGCCCGTCAGCCACCGACGGCCTGCGCCACACGCGCTAAGGTGAAGGTCAGGACCGGTGAAACGGATGCCTGCGCCTGAGGCAGCGCGCCGCCAGGCCGGGCGACGGGAGCACGGCAGATGGCCAGACGCGGCAAGACGGCGGCGCCGCCCGAGCAGGCGATTCCCCTGCAGGCGGTGGCCGAGGACACCTGGGCGCAGAAGTACCGTCTCTGCGCCGCCGACGGCACGCCCCTGGAAGCGGACGTCGACCAGACCTGGCAGCGCATCGCCCAGGCCCTGGCCGAGGTGGAGGCGCCCGAGCGGCGTGAGCACTGGCAGGCACAGTTCCTCTGGGCCCTGCGTCACGGCGCCATCCCCGCCGGGCGCATCGTCGCCAATGCCGGCGCCCAGGCGCACAAGCCAGCCACCTCGACCATCAACTGCACCGTCTCCGGCACTATCGACGACTCCATGGAGGCGATCCTCGGCAAGCTGCTGGAGGCCGGCCTGACCCTCAAGGCCGGCTGCGGCATCGGCTACGAGTTCTCCACCCTGCGCCCGCGCGGTGCCGCCGTATCCGGCGCCGGCGCGCAGACCAGCGGGCCGCTGTCGTTCATGGATATCTACGACAAGATGTGCTTTACGGTCAGCTCCGCCGGCGGGCGCCGCGGCGCGCAGATGGCGACCTTCGACATCGCCCATCCGGATGTGCGCGCATTCATCGCCGCCAAGCGCGAGGACGGCCGCCTGCGCCAGTTCAACCTGAGCCTGCTGGTCGGCGACGACTTCATGCAGGCGGTCGAACAGGACGGCGACTGGCCGCTGCTGTTCCCGCTGCAGGCGCGCGAGCGCGAGCGCTTCGACCTGAACGACCCGAGCCAGGTGATCTGGCGCGACTGGCCGCTGCACGACCACTACTGCGTCGACGCCCAGGGCCGGGTCGCCTGCCAGGTGCATGGCCGGGTGCGCGCGCGCGAGCTGTGGGAGGCGCTGATGCTCGCCACCTACGAGTACGCCGAGCCGGGCTTCATCCTCATCGACCGGGTCAACCAGTGGAACAACAACTGGTGGTGCGAACAGATCCGCGCCACCAATCCCTGCGGCGAGCAGCCGCTGCCGCCCTATGGCGCCTGCCTGCTCGGCTCGATCAACCTGACCGGCTTGGTACGCCAGCCGTTCAGCGCAAAGGCTCACTTCGACTGGGACGGCTTTCGTCAGCTGGTGCGGGTGTTCACCCGCCTGCTGGACAACGTGGTGGAGCTCAACAACCTGCCGCTGCCGGCGCAACGCGCCGAGATCCTGCGCAAGCGCCGCCACGGCATGGGCTTTCTCGGTCTCGGCTCGGCCCTGTGCCTGCTCGGCCTGCGCTATGGCAGCCCCCAGGCCTGCGCCTTCACCGAGCGGGTGGCGCGCGAGATGGCCATCAGCGGCTGGCAGACCGGCCTGGAACTGGCCCAGGAAAAGGGCCCGGCGCCGCTGCTGCAGGAGCAGTTCGAGGTCACCGCGGCCATGTTGCGCCTGCGCCCGGAGATGGCGGTTGACGGCCACCGGGTCGGCGACCGTCTGCCCGGCCGCGTGCTCCACGCCCGCTACTCGCGCTATATGCAGCACCTGGCCGAGCAGGCGCCGGAGCTGGTGGCGGCACTGGCCGAGCAGGGCGCGCGCTTCACCCATCACAGCTCCATCGCGCCGACCGGCACCATCAGCCTGAGCCTGGCCAACAACGCCTCCAACGGCATAGAGCCGAGCTTCGCCCATCGCTACTGGCGCAACCTGATCCGCCCCGGGCACAAGAGCAAGGACAGGGTCGAGGTGTGCAGCTACGAGTTGCTGGCCTACCGCGCCTGGGTCAATCCCCGCGCCCGGCCCGACGCCGAGGATCCGGCCGAACGCCTACCCGAGTACTTCGTCGGCAGCGAGGACATCACGCCCCAGGAGCACGTGGACATGCAGGCAGCGGCGCAGCCATGGATCGACTCCTCGATCTCCAAGACCGCCAACGTGCCGGCCGACTATCCCTTCGACGCCTTCAAGGACATCTACCGCTATGCCTGGCGCCGGGGCCTCAAGGGCTGCACCACCTTCCGCTTCAACCCCAGCGCCTTTCAGGGCGTGCTGGTGCGCGACGCCGACCTGGCCCGCACCCGCTACCGCTTCGAGCTGGCCGACGGCAGCCAGGTGGAACTGCTGGGCAACGAACAGGTGGAGTACGACGGCCAGGTGCACAGCGCCGCCAACCTGTTCGAAGCCCTGAAGGAAGGCTACTACGGCAAGTATTGAAGGAGGCCCGCCATGGTGCTGAAGATCGAGCAGCCGATCACCGGCTTCGAGGTGGTCGACGAACGCCTGGCCCTGCAGCGCGCGACCGCCGGCCAGGCGCCCGACGCCGTGCCGGTGCAGATGGACGAGACCCTGCAGCGCCCCGAATCCCTGGTCGGCGTCACCTACAAGATCAAGTCGCCGCTGTTCGAGCATGCCCTCTATGTGACCATCAACGACATCCTGCTCAACCCCGGCACCGCCCACGAGCAGCGCCGGCCCTTCGAGATCTTCATCAATTCCAAGGGCATGGAGCACTTCCAGTGGATAGTGGCGCTGACCCGCATCATGTCGGCGGTATTCCGCAAGGGCGGTGACTGCACCTTCCTGGTCGAGGAGCTCAAGGCGGTGTTCGATCCGCGCGGCGGCTACCTCAAGCGCGGCGGCGTCTACATGCCCTCGCTGGTGGCGGAGATAGGCGCGGTGCTGGAGCGTCACCTGCGTGCCATCGGCCTGCTCGAGAGCCAGCAACTGGACGCCCACGAGCGCCGCCAACTGGCCGAAAAATGGGCGGCCTACCAGGCCAGCCAGGAAGCAGCCGCGCTGGAACCGGGCGAGGACTTCCCCCCCGGCGCCAGCCTGTGCCAGCAGTGCCAGACCCAGGGGGTGGTGCAACTGGAAGGCTGCGCCACCTGCCTCAACTGCGGGCATTCGCGCTGCGGGTAGCTGGACAGCCGGAAGGCGCCTCACTTACTGTCGCTCTTGTTAGTAATTGGCTGGCGTTATATTGCAGCTCAAGCGCAATGGTCGCACGGCATAGAGCTTCTGTAATCGCCTGCCTATTCATGAACTCTCGTACTAATCCACTTAATTTTCAGCAACCATTTCGGATGCTCGCCAAATGAAATATAGCGTCGTTTCGAGCCTCGCTTTTCTGCTTATTTTTTTATCGTCAGACCATGCATTGGCGACCGAAGAAGAAAACAGGAAAGACGCGTTGAGTGCTTCAGCTGTGGCTCCCAATATACTTAATGAGCACGAAGAATTTTTCGTTCGAAGCTTGCAGCCAGGATCAAGCAATGATCCAAATAATTTAGATTATTTCGAAAGAAATAAATGCATGGACCGAACAGTGAAGTGCTATCTGCTATTGAGTGCGGCCGGAAATTTACTTATAGACAACGGCGACTTGAAGAACGGCCTCAAAGCAGCCATATATGGGTATGAGTTGATTCATGACACCGACTATTGCCCAGTGGCATATGAAGCGGTCGCGATTAACTATAAGCTAAAAAAAATACGCACCATGCCAGCTTATCAGGCATCAAAGCAAGCGCAGTCGCTTCTGGATAAAATAAAACATGCGGGCGGTATTTCAAATGACCTTAGGGTGGAATCATGCGTAGCTCTCAGAGCCAGATCCCCATTTTATTTTGAGGAGTACGCTGAGCTTGTTGAAGTTCTTCATAGCCTCGCAGACTGATAGTTTTAGCATTTGCACAGACTTAAATTTGGCAAAAGGGGACGTCAAAAGGGGACAGATTTAATTTTTCGCCCCTTGCCGGACTGAGCGCTTCCAGCATTGAAAATTGTTCATACGAAAGATAGGTCGCATGGTGCTGCCGAACCACCTGCATAACTAAACCTGTTCCCTTCCGATGCTTTTCGATAAAAGAGAGCGAACCATGCAGCGCAGCGAACAACAGATGAGCGACTACCGGGAGGTTGATGCCGGCAGCCTGCCACACCGGCGCCTGCTGCTGCTCATCCAGATCACGATAGTGGCGGGGTGGATGGTTGTTTTCTGGCGAGCCCTAACCGGAGATCACAGCTGGATATGGCCGCTGGCAGCAAGCAGCCTTTTGCTGGTGGCGCTGATGCTCACCCTGACCGTCACGCGCCGCTGCGGGACCTGCGGCGGCGGATTCGTACATTACGAGAACCAGGACAAGACCACGGCCGCGGTCAGCCATTACTTCGTCGCCTGCCCAAAATGCAGGTATTTCTATCGTGCGACCTTCAGCCCGGACTAACCGCGGCGACTGAATAAGACACAGGGCTTTTGCGATGACGCTACTGGAAAGGTCTTGGCTGCGCGCCTGGGACAATCTGCAGTTGCCGGCGCCGGCGGGCCTGCGGGAAAAGCTCATCGCGGCCTATCGGGAGCCGCACCGGCATTACCACTCGCTGCAGCACCTCGAAGAATGCATCGGCCAGCTGGATCAATGCCTCGAATCGGCCCTGCGCCCGGGCGAAGTGGAGATCGCCCTGTGGTTCCACGATGCCATCTACCAAACCATGGGAAAGAGCAGCGAACGACGCAGCGCCGACTGGGCGCTCACAGAATTGAGCGCGGCGGGCGCCCCTGCGCCCGTGCTCGAGCGCATCGAGGAGCTGATCATGGCGACCTGTCACGCGGCCGTCCCCGCCGAGCCGGATCAGCAACTGCTGGTCGATATCGATCTGGCGATACTGGGCTCATCGCCGGCGCGCTTCGCCGAATACCAGCAACAGGTCAGGGCCGAGTACGCCTGGGTGCCGAGCTTCATCTACGCCAGCCAACGCAAGAAGGTCCTGCGCAGCTTCATCGCACGCAGCCACCTCTACAACACCCGTTTTTTCCGGGAGCGATGCGAGCGCCAGGCGCGGGCCAACCTGCAAGGCGCTATCAGCTAGCTGCCGAGCATCACAGCGCAAAGGGCAGCGCCAGCTCCACCTGCTGGCGCTTTTCGAGGCGCTGGCGAAATTCTTCCGGGTCGTAGTCTGCACCTGCTGGCCGGCGAAGGACTCGGCGGCGATCAGCCGCGAGAGCCAGAAACGCACGCAGGCGATGCGCAGAATGGCCCGGGCGCACGGCAGGGCCGAGGCTGCCATCGCGCTTCACGCACCTGCCGATCAGGGCGATGGCCCGGTTTTAGAGCATGGCCCCGGCGCAGCTTTTGTCGAAGGCCTAGACCCCGAGCGGTGGATTGCCGTCGGACAGCACCTTGTGGTGGAACAGGTCGGCGTGGAGATGGTGCAGGGGAGGGCCGGGCC
>JBFHKK010000016.1:0-16103 GCA_041595475.1 Pseudomonas sp.
GCGTCGGCATCCCCGACCTGGGGCGCCGTCGCCGCGGCGGCGGCCGACAGCAGGCTGCGGCCCCAGGCGCCCTGCCCCAGCCCCGGCCCGAGCACCCAGACGCTGGCGGCCTCGCCGAGCGTGCGCAGCTGATTGGCCGAGGCCACTGCGGCGCTCATGACCTCGGGCGTGCGCGCCTGGGCCGCGGCCAGGTGCTCGCCACGGGTCGCCAGGGAGACCATGCCGGCCCCGCCGCGCAGCGCGCTGTGCGCGGCGAGCAGGGCCGCGCCGGCATAGCCGCGGTCGCCGCCGACCACCAGCACGTGGCCCAACTGGCCCTTGTGCATGCAGGGTGCGCGCGGCGCAAGCCGCGGCAGGTTGACCCCGGCCAGGCGCTGCGCCGAGCAGTCTTGCGCGGCGACCAGCTGCGGGTCGGCCTGCAGGTCGTCGAACTGCAGCTCGCCGACCCAGTCGGCGGCCGCGCCGGTGAACAGACCCAGCTTGAGACCGATCAGGGTCACCGTCAGCTGCGCCCGCACCGCCACGCCCAGCACCTGGCCGGTATCGGCGCACAGCCCAGAGGGGATATCCACCGCCAGCACCGGAGCGCCGCTGGCATTGAGCTGGCGAATGGCCTGGGCGTAGGGCTCGCGTACCGCGCCGCGCAGGCCGGTGCCGAGCAGCGCATCGAGCACCACGCCCTGCAGCGGTGCGCACTCGCGCCAAGACCGGATGGCGACGCCGGCGCTCTTCGCCTGCGCATAGGCCTGAGCCGCATCGCCCTGCAATCTGGATACTTCCCCTACGGCCAGCACCTGCACCTGCCAACCGGCACGCTCGGCCAGCATGGCGACCAGGTAGCCGTCGCCGGCGTTGTTGCCATGCCCGGCCAGAACGGTGAGCGCCCCGGCGTCCGGCCAGCGCCGGCGCAGAGCGCGCCAGATGGCGTGGGCGGCGCGGCTCATCAACTCGAAGCCCGGAGTCCCGGCGGCGATCAGGCGGGCATCGAGCTCGCGTACCTGGGCGGCGCTGTACAGGGCAAGCGGCAGATTGTCGGCGGAAGGCGGCATGCGAAGGCTCCATTGTCTGGCAGAATTATACCCACCTGCACTGCGGTTTCCCCTCGCCATGTCCCTCAGCTCCGTCGATCTCGTTAGCCTCGCCCAGTCGATCAAGGATTGGGGTAGCGAGCTGGGCTTCCAGCAGGTGGGCATAGCCGGGGTGGAGCTGGGCGAGCACGAGGCGCATCTGCAGCGCTGGCTGGCCGCCGGCTACCAGGGCGAGATGGACTATATGGCCGCCCATGGCAGCAAGCGCTCACACCCCGATGAGCTGGTGCCCGGCACCCTGCGAGTGGTGTCGCTGCGCATGGACTACCTGCCCGGCGACACCCGCATGGCCGAGCGCCTCGCCCAGCCTGAGAAGGCCTATGTGTCGCGCTACGCCCTGGGCCGCGACTACCACAAGCTGATCCGCAAGCGCCTGCAGCAGCTGGCCGAGCGCATCCAGCAGGTGATAGGCCCGTTTGGCTACCGCGCCTTCGTCGACAGTGCGCCGGTGCTGGAGAAGGCCATCGCCGAGCAGGCGGGCCTGGGCTGGATCGGCAAGAACACCCTGGTGCTCAATCGCCAGGCCGGCAGCTATTTCTTCCTCGGCGAACTGTTCGTCGACATTCCCCTGCCGGTCGATGCGCCGCACACCAGCGAGCACTGTGGGCGCTGCACCGCCTGCCTGGACATCTGCCCGACCGACGCCTTCGTCAGTCCCTACCAGCTGGATGCGCGGCGCTGCATCTCCTACCTGACCATCGAGTTCAAGGGCTCGATTCCCGAGCCACTGCGCGCGGCCATCGGCAACCGCGTGTTCGGCTGCGACGACTGCCAACTGGTCTGCCCCTGGAACCGCTTCGCCCGTCCCAGCGCGCAGGCCGACTTCCAGCCACGCCACGGCCTGGACAACGCCGAGCTGGCCGAACTGTTTCGCTGGAGCGAGGAGGAGTTCCTGGCGCGCACCGAAGGCTCGCCGCTGCGCCGCGCCGGCTACGAACGCTGGCTGCGCAACCTGGCGGTCGGCCTGGGCAATGCGCCCTCGAGCATCCCGGTGCTCGAGGCGCTCAAGGCGCGCCGCGAGCATCCTTCGGCGCTGGTGCGCGAGCACGTCGAGTGGGCCCTGGCCCAGCATGCCCTGCGCGGTGCGTTCACGGGCGCGAGCTAGAACTTGAGGAAGTGCTCGCGGTAGTACTTGAGCTCGGCGATGGATTCGCGGATGTCGTCCAGCGCCTGGTGGCTGGCCTTCTTCTGGAAGCCCGCCTTGAGCTGCGGGGCCCAGCGGTCGGCGAGTATCTTCAGGGTGGTGACATCCAGGTAGCGGTAGTGGAAATAGGCTTCCAGATCCGGCATGTAGCGATAGAGGAAGCGCCGGTCCTGGGCGATGCTGTTGCCGCAGATCGGCGAGGCGCTCTTGGGCACCCACTGCTCGAGAAACGCCAGGGTCAGGGCCTCGGCTGCGGCCGGGCCGATCTTGCTGTCGCGCACGCGCTGGGTCAGGCCACTCTCGCCATGGGTGCGGGTATTCCATTCGTCCATGCCGGCGAGCAACTCGTCACTCTGGTGCACCGCGATCACCGGCCCTTCGGCCAACACGTTGAGCTCGCTGTCGGTGACTATGGTGGCCATTTCGATGATGACGTCTTTGTCGGGATCCAGGCCGGTCATTTCCAGGTCGATCCAGATCAGGTTCTGTGGGTTCTGCATGCTGCACTCCTCGGCATAGGCGGCCAGTTTACCCAATAAATGTCCCCGCGCTGCGTGCGTCGCGCGCTAGCGTCCCATGCGCCACAGCAGCAGGCGCGTGCCGCGCCAGTCGTGCAGCTCGATCAGCCGGTCGGGGACCACCCCGGGCACCTCGAAGCTGTTGCTGATCAGCCAGGCGCCCGCCGCCATCTCGCCGCGGGCCTTGTCCCAGAGCGCAGCCATGGGCGCCGGCGAGAGAAAGCAGTAGGCCACCTCGAATTGATCCAGCCGGGTACGCCAGAGGCTCTGATAGCGCACCCGGCAGTTGCCCCGCCCCAGGCAGCGCAGCCAGGCGATGGCGAAGGGCAAGGGCGCGGTCTCGACACCGACGAAGTGCGCCTGGGGAAAGCGCCGGGCCAGGTGCAGCAAGGTGCCGCCCGGCCCGCAGCCGAGGTCGACGAAACGGAAATCGGGCGCCCGCTCGCTCAGCAACGCGACCAGCCGCTGACGGGTGGGCGCCCCGCTTAGGTACAGCGGCACCCGCTCGCCGAGGCTGTTCCAGTTGAGCAGCAGGATCAACAGAAAAGCCGCGAGAAACACCCAGGAGGGCAAGGGCGCGCCGCTGGCCAGCAGCAGCGCCGGCACGAACAGCAGGTTCAGCCACCACCACCAGCGCGCCAGCCCCAGCCAGGCACCCAGGCTCGCCGCCAGCAGCCCCTGGACCAGTCCGGCCGCCAGCCAGCTGGGCCGCCAGTCGAGGCTGTGCGCGGTCAGGTAGATCAGGCTGCCGACCAGCAGGGTCGCCGCCAGCTGCACCAGCAGCGCCAGCAAAGGCGGATGGCGCCAACCGAGCTGCCGCAACCCTGAGACCCACCTGCCCATGCTTCGATCCTTGCCTGCCTGCACCCGATGCGGCGCAGTGTACCCAGGCATCCGTCGGCATGCAGCAAGCGGGTCGGCCCAGCACGCGTGCTAAACTCGCCGCCGGTTCTCACCCGCTACTCCACCCTCGAGAGCATCATGGCCAAACGCCAACTCAACCGCCGGCAAAACTGGCGCATCGAAAAGATTCAAGGCGAGCGCGCCGCCCGCGCCGCCAAGCGCGAGTCACAGGCCGTGCAGATCCTCGAAGGCGGCGACCTCGGCCCGGAACAGACCGGCCTGGTGATCGCCCATTTCGGCGTGCAGGTCGAGGTCGAGGCGCAGGAAGGCGAGCAGTGCGGCCAGGTATTCCGCTGTCACCTGCGGGCCAACCTGCCGACTTTGGTCACCGGCGACCGCGTGGTCTGGCGCCCCGGTAACCAGGGCATAGGCGTGATAGTCGCGCAACTGCCACGCGACAGCGAGCTGTGCCGGCCGGACCCACGCGGCCAGCTCAAGCCGGTGGCCGCCAATGTCGATCTGATCGTGATCGTCTTCGCCCCGCTGCCCGAGCCCCACGCCAACCTGATCGACCGCTACCTGGTGGCCGCCGAGCACGCCGGCATCCGCCCGCTGCTGCTGTTGAACAAGGCCGACCTGATCGATGCAGACAACGGCCCGGCCCTGCATGCCTTGCTCGCCGTCTACCGCCAGCTGGGCTATCCGCTGCTGGAGGTCTCGGCCCATCAGGGCGACGGCATGGAGCAACTCAAGCGGCGCCTGGACGGCCATGTCAGCGTCTTCGTCGGCCAGTCCGGGGTGGGCAAGTCATCCTTGGTCAACAGCCTGCTGCCGGGCGTCGACACCCGCGTCGGCGCCCTTTCGGAGCTGACCGGCAAGGGCACCCACACCACCACCACGGCGAGGCTGTTCCACTTCCCCGGCGGTGGCGAGCTGATCGATTCGCCCGGTATCCGCGAGTTCGGCCTGGTGCACGTCAGCCGCGACGATGTCGAAGCCGGCTTCATCGAATTCCACGAGTTGCTCGGCCAGTGTCGCTTTCGCGACTGCAAACACGACCGCGAACCGGGCTGCGCGCTGCTCAAGGCGCTGGAAGAGGGCCGCATCCAGCCCCAGCGCATGGCCAGCTACCGGCACATACTCGCCAGCCTGCCGCAGGACGACTACTGAAACCCAGAGGCCGCGCGAGCGCGGCCTCTGGGTAACGAGATCCCCTCATTATTCGCGCGGCTGATCGAACTGCAGCACGCCGTCCTCGAAAATGTTCAGGCGCTGGCGCAACTCGCCGGCCTGCACCGGCTCGCGCGCAGCAGCCGGCCCTGGCGCAGCGGGCGGCAGAGCGCGCCCTTCGTCGCCAGGGGCCGCCGGATCGGCGCCCTCCTGCCCGCCCTCGATGGCGCGCTGGGCCTTCTTGGTCAGCACCGTGATATCGATGCGCCGGTTGACCGGGTTGAGCGGATCATCCCGGTCGAACAGCGCCGAGGAGGCGTAGCCCACCACCCGCGCCACCTGCTCCTCGTCGTAACCGCCGAACACCAGCACCCGGCGCGCGGCGTTGGCGCGATTGGCCGACAGTTCCCAGTTGCCGAACTCGCCGGCGCCGGCGAACGGTTTGGCATCGGTGTGGCCGCTGATGCTGATCTTGTTCGGCACCGCGGCGATGGTGTCGACCAGGGCCAGCAGGATGTCCTCGAAGTAGGGCTGCAGGCGCGCGCTGCCGAGGTCGAACATCGGCCGATTGGCGGCATCGACGATCTGGATACGCAGGCCATCCTGGGTGATCTCGAACAGAATCTGATCCTTGAAGCGCTGCAGTTGCGGGTCCTGCTCGACCTTGTTCTGCAACTCCTGCAGCAGCAACTCAAGACGCTCACGCTCGATCTCCTCGGCCATCGCCTCGGCCTGCTCGGCGTCGACCTCAACCGACTCGCGCTCGCTGTCCTCGGTCAGGGCCGGTTCCTGAACCTCGGGATTGAGGGTCCGGTCGGGCGAGGGCGTGGGCGAGCCGCCCAGGTCGATCACATAGGGACTGGCGCTCTCGGAGAAGCCGATGGGGTCCTTGAAGTAGCCGGAGATCAGCTTCTTCTGTTCGGGTGAGGCCGAGGACATCAGCCACATCACCAGGAAGAAGGCCATCATCGCCGTGGCGAAGTCGGCGAAGGCGATCTTCCAGGCGCCGCCATGGTGGCCGGCGGCGGACTTCTTGACCCGCTTGACGATGATCGGCTGGTTGTTTTCCATGCCGCGTTAGTTTCCGCGCATCGCCTGCTCCAGCTCCGAGAAACTCGGACGATGGGCCGGATACAGGGTCTTGCGGGCGAACTCCACCGCCAGGGTCGGCGGCATGCCCGAGGCCGAGGCGACCAGGCCGGCCTTGATCGACTCGAAGACGTTCAGCTCCTCCTTGGCATCGTGCTCCAAGGCATTGGACAGCGGCCCGAAGAAGCCATACGCCGCGAGGATACCGAGGAAGGTGCCGACCAGCGCGGTGGCCACCTTCTCGCCGATCTCCGCGTTGGAGGCGTCGGCCAGAATCGACATGGTGATCACGATCCCCAGCACCGCCGCGACTATACCCATGGCCGGCAGGCCGTCGGCGATCTTGGCCACCGCATGGGAGGGATGCTCGAGCTCCTCTTTCAGGCTGTTGAGCTCCATGTCGAACAGGCCCTCCAGCTCATGGGGTGCCATGTTGCCGGACGACATGATGCGCAGGTAATCGCAGATGAAGGCGGTCATGCGCTCGTCCTTGAGAATGGCCGGGTACTTGCTGAAGATCGGGCTGGCCGCCGGCTCTTCCAGATCGGCCTCGATCGCCATCATGCCCTCGCGCCGGCTCTTGTTGAGAATCTCGTAGAGCAGCTTGAGCACTTCCAGGTAGTAGGTGTGGGTGAAGCGCGAACTGAACATGCTCAGGGACTTCTTGAACACATGCATGAAGGTGCTGCCCGGGTTGGCCTGCAGGAATGCACCCAAGGCGGCGCCGCCGATGATCATCACCTCGAAGGGGTGGACCAGCGCCATGACCTGCCCGCCCGACAGGATAAAACCGCCGAGCACGCTGCCGAACACCACGAAAATGCCGATGATTTTGACCATAGGAAAAAACTTAAGAGTGACGGAAGACCGGGCCGAGCCGAGCAGCCCTTCTATTTATCGGACGTAATGCGCGAGACTATAGCCTGTTCCCCGCAAAAGCCAGCTTGGCTCGCCCACATGCCCACAGCCCTTCCCCGCACGCTCGACGCCTGGATCAAGGCCCTGGACAAGCAGGCGCTGCCGGTCGATGCCGAACGCCACCGGCAGATTTGCCGGGCGCTGGCCGACAGCCGGCGCTCGCTACGCGAGATCGCCGAGCTCATGCAGGACTGCCCCAGCCTGGCGCTGAGCGTGCTGCGCGAGGCCAATCGCGGCCAGACCAGCAGCGCCGAGCCGGTGGAGAGTCTGGAAAGCGCGCTGAGCCGACTGGGCCTGGCACGCACCGAGGCCCTGCTCGAAGCCCAGCCGAGCCTGGCGCCCGGGGACATTCCCCAGGCGCTGCGCCAGCTCCAGTTGATCAGCCAACATGCCGCCCAGCAGGCCAACGGCCTGTTCGCCGGACGCCTGGCCCGCCTGTGGCAGGAGATTCATTGGGGCAGCTTGCTGTTTCTGGCGCCGCTGTGGTCGCTGCTGGCCGCCCAGCCACACCTGCTGCAGGCCTGGGAGCAGCGCGTGCTGGTGCACAATGAACCGGCCAGCAAGGTCGAGCACGAACTGCTCGGCGTTCCACTCTTGCAGCTGTGCCTGGCCCTGGCCGAACGCTGGCGCCTGCCCGCCTGGGTGGCCCAGGGCTATCGCCTGCTGACCAGCGAGCGTCGACAGCTGGTCAAGGCGCTGCATATCGCCCGCGACAACGAGCATCCCCTGCACCAACAGCAGCTGCTGGATGCCGACAGCGCACTGAGGCGCTGGCTGACCCAGCCGGCCAACTGCATCGTCCTGGCCAACGGCCTGGCCCTCTCGGCCCATCAGGCCTGGAGCTGCCCGCACAGCCTGCGCTGGCAGCGCCTGACCGGGCTGTACCTGAAGGCGCCCCTGAGCGAGGTGCAACAGCAGGTTCACCGCCAGGCCGCGCAGAGCGCGCGCCTGCACGATGCCCCAGGCCTTTGGCATCCAGCTGAGGCGTTGCTGTGGCCGTGGCAGGCGCGCCATCTACAAGCGCTCGCGGCCCCTGCCGCCACGCCCAAGCCGGCGCCCCAGGTGCAACAGTGGAAACAGCTGTGCGGCCAGTTGCTGGCCCAACCGAGCGCCTTCAATAATCTCGCCCAGCTCAGCGTCTGCGCCTGCCAGGCCTTGCAGGCCTGCGGCATGCAGCGAGTCCTGCTGCTGCTGGCCGATCGCAACCAGAATCGCCTGCGTGTCCTCCAGCAGGTCGGCCTGGACAGCGAAGCGCTGCGCCTGACGTTAGAGCCGCAGCACAGCCAGGTGCTGCGGCGGCTGTTGCTGGAGCCGGGGCAGCTGCGCCTGACTCCGGGCAATGTCGCGCAATTTTCCGCCCTGCTGCCGGGCGCGCTGAAAGCGCTGTTTGGCGGCGAGCATCTGCTGCTGCGTTCGCTGGCCAGCAACGGCCGGGTGGCGATGCTGGTGGTCGCCGACCAGAAGGGCGCGCCCTTCGCCGACACCCAACTGCAAGCCTTCGGCAAGACCGCGCAATGCATCGAGCGCGCCCTGGGCAGCTTTGCCCGACGCGGCGCCTAGGCTTTCCGCTACAATGCGCGCCCCACCCTGTTCTAGAGGCCCCGCATGACCGCCTTCGCCGAGTTGCCCCTGGTAATAGAGCCGGCCGATCTGGCCAGCCGACTGGACGCCGCCGAGCTCATCCTGGTCGACCTGACCAGCGCCGCGCGTTACGCAGCCGGACACATCCCCGGCGCGCGCTTCGTCGACCCCAAGCGCACCCAGCTCGGCCAGCCCCCGGCACCCGGCCTGCTGCCGCCCCAGCAACAGCTGGAGCAGTTGTTCGCCGAACTGGGGCATCGGCCGGAGGCGGTCTACGTCGTATACGACGATGAGGGCGGCGGCTGGGCCGGACGCTTCATCTGGCTGCTGGATGTGATCGGCCATCGCCATTACCACTATCTCAATGGCGGCCTGCACGCCTGGCTGGCCGAACAACGCCCGCTCAGCGAGGAGCAGCCGAGCCCTTGCCAGGGCGCCCTGTCGCTGACCCTGCAGGAGGCGCCCAGCGCCAGCCGCGAGTACCTGCAAAGCCGCCTGGGCGCCAGCGACCTGGCGATCTGGGATGCCCGCTCACCGGCCGAGTACCGCGGCGAAAAGGCCCTGGCGGCCAAGGCCGGGCATATCCCCGGCGCAGTCAACCTGGAATGGACCGCCGCCATGGACCCGGCCCGCGCCCTGCGCATTCGCCAGGACCTGCCGGCGCTGCTCGCCAGCCTGGGCATCACCCCCGACAAGGAAGTGATCACCCACTGCCAGACCCACCACCGCTCGGGCTTCAGCTATCTGCTGGCCAAGGCCCTAGGCTTCCCGCGCGTCAAGGCCTATGCCGGGTCCTGGGGCGAATGGGGCAACCACCCGGACACACCGGTCGAGCGCTGAAACGCGCCAGCCCATTCGCCCAGGCGCAGCCGGCGCTTACGCTTGACAGACCCTTAAGGAACCCCGATGAAAGATCGCCTGTTTATCCTCAGCCAGTACCTGTTGCCGCACCACCTGCTCTCGCGCCTGATCGGCGTGGCCGCGGAATGCCGCGCCGACTGGTTCAAGAGCCGCCTGATTAACTGGTTCATCAAGCGCTATGGCGTCGACATGAGCGAGGCCCGCGAAGCGGCCGAGAGCTTCGAGCACTTCAATGCCTTTTTCACCCGCGCCCTGAAAGAGGGTGCGCGGCCGCTGGACAACAGCGACGGCGCCATCCTCTGCCCGGCCGACGGCGCCGTCAGCCAGCTCGGGCGCATCGAACACGGGCGCATCTTCCAGGCCAAGGGCCACAGCTTCAGCGCCGTCGAGCTGCTCGGCGGCGATGCCGAGCGGGCCGCGCCCTTCATGGGAGGGGAGTTCGCCACTATTTACCTGTCGCCCAAGGACTATCACCGGGTGCACATGCCGCTGGCCGGCACCCTGCGGGAAATGGTCTACGTGCCGGGCAGGCTCTTCTCGGTCAACCAGCTCACCGCGGAAAACGTGCCCGAGCTGTTCGCCCGCAACGAACGGGTGGTCTGCCTGTTCGATACCGAGCGCGGCCCCATGGCAGTGGTGCTGGTCGGCGCCATGATAGTCGCCTCGGTCGAGACCGTCTGGGCCGGCATGGTCACGCCGCCCAAGCGCGAGCTCAAGACGACCCGCTACGATGAAGCCGCCCGCGCCCCTATCAGCCTGGACACAGGCGCCGAGATGGGTCGCTTCAAGCTGGGCTCCACCGCCATCGTGCTGTTCGGCCCCGACCAGGTGCAGTGGGCCGAGACGCTCGGCGCCAACAGCAGCGTGCGCATGGGTCAGCGCCTGGGTGGCCGACGCCTCGGCTGATAACCACTGCTCAAGCCGGCGCGGCCGCCTCTGCTGGGCTGCGCGCGGCTGTGGATGCTGTTAGAGTTCCAGGCATAACGATCAAAAGACGGTCTTAACCCGCTGGTGCTGGAGTATCCAAGCTGCATGGATAAACCGAGTCCACCCTTGCTGTTGCGCGTGCCGACGCCGACCAAGCAGAGCCTCAGCTTTTGCGATGCCAGCGCGCGCGGCCTCAAGCGTTGGCTCGAGGAGCTGCCCAGGGCTAATGTCGGTGAGAGCGCACGCCAGCTGTACCAGGCGCTGATCGAGCTGAATCAGCTGCGCACCCCCCTGGAGAACCGACTGCAACTGCTCGAGCTGTTGCGGCCGGAAGTCCATCTGGTCTGCAAGCAGCTGGAACGCCACTTCCTCAACCAGGCCATAGTGCTGGATGAACGCCCCCGCAAGGTCGCCAATCTGTGCCAGGCGCTGCAGAACCACCTGGCGGTCGGCTACAAGCTGATAGTCGCGCGCCTGGTCACCCAGCCCGCGCGCGAGCGCAACACCCTGCTGGGCGCCGCCCTGCAGCGCGCCAGCCACAGCCTCTGCGCCCCACTCGTTCGCGCCAACCAGCTGTATTGTCCGGTGCCGGACGGTCTCTGGCTCGAGCTGCACCAGCTCTATCAGCTGGCCCGCGCACGCAACCTGCATCAGCAGCAGGTGCGCGACCCACTGGCGCGCCACGCGCCGGGACTGAGCGTCGAGCAGTGCTACCTGGTGGCCCTGCTGCTCGGCTGCGCGCGCTGCAACCAGATGCGCCAGAGCAGCATCGCCAGTCTGGCCGAGGCGCTTGAACCTTGGAGCGCCCTGGTCCGGCTGCAGGCCGCCGACCTGCCGTCGAGCCTGTTTGCCGTGCTCCCCCAGCAGGACGCCCCGCCGCGTTACTGCTCCTTGCTGCTACCGGGTGAACGACAGAGCGCCCTGGGCATCAATCCGCGCGCCCTGGTCGAGGCGCTCGACCGTCATCTGGCGCAGAATGCCGACAAGTTGGCCGAGCCGGCCCTGTTCCTACCCGAAGGTTTCAGCCAGGACCTGCTCCAGCACCTGCGCGCGGCCTGGGGCGACATCGCCGAGCGCAGCTTCCAACGGGTTCAGGGCCAAGGCGCGCTGACCCTCTGCGTGGGCATGAGCGCGGTGCATTTCTTCCTCGCCGGGCAACGCCCCTTCAGCCAGGTGCTCGAACTGCCCAGCGCCTCCCGCGCCGCCGTATTCAAGCCGACCGGCAGCGATGACGTCTGGACGAAGTCCTTCGATGCGAGCAAGAAAACCGACTGGAATCCGGGGCTGGGATTCGAGGAAATCGAGTACAGCAAGCCGGCCGGCGCCGAGACCGGCCAGGCCGATAGCGGTGCCGCCGACAGCTATCCGACCTACGTCCTGCCGCTCGTCAACCACAGTCCCGGCGGCTACTGCCTGTCGTGGCCCAAGGAAGTGCCGAGCCAACTGCAGGCCGGGGAATTGCTCGGCATTCAGGCCTCGCCCGCCCAGGGCTGGAGCCTGGCGGTGGTGCGCTGGATCCGCCAGGTGCGCGGCGGCGGCACCCAGATGGGCATCGAGCTGATCTCGCCGCACGCCCAGGCCTGCGGCCTGCAGCTGGTGCGCAAGGCCGAGCAGAGCAGCCAGTACCTGCGCGCCCTGCTGCTGCCGGCCATCAGCGCGATTTCCCGGCCCGCGACCCTGATCACGCCGCGCCTGCCCTTCCAGGAAGGCAACAAGGTCACGATCAATATCAACGGCCAGGAAAAACGTGCCCACCTCACTCGCCGACAGACCAGCAGCCCGAGTTTCAGCCAGTTCGAATACACCAGTGTCGACCGGCCGCCGACTGAACAGGGCAAGCCGGTCACGTCGCCCAATAGCGGCGTCTCGGGCGGGGAGGAAGACTTTGACTCACTCTGGAAGTCACTGTAGATTCTCGAAGCCCGACCTTTTGTCGCCTTTTCGCGCCCGTTCAGCGCAGACTTGATTCCCACCATGGCCATCGAAAAGAAAACCATACGGCTGCTCATTCTCGAAGACTCGCAAAACGAAGCCGAACGGCTGGTCAGCCTGTTTCGCAACGCCGGCCGGGCGACCCGGGTGCACCGCCTGACCTCCAGCGAAGACCTCGCCGATGTCCTGCAGCAGAGCTGGGACCTGTTGATCAGCGCCCCCAGCAGCGAGCACCTGCCGCCGAGCGAGGCGATCAGCGCCATTCGCCGCCAGTCCAAGGACATCCCGGTGATCCAGCTGCTCACCGACAACGATTCCGACAGCATCACCGAAGCCCTGGCCATGGGCGCCCAGGACGCCCTGCCGCAAGGCGAAGACGAGCGCCTGGTGCTGGTCGCCAAGCGCGAACTCAGCAATCTGGAGGAGCGCCGCGCCCGCCGCGCCGCCGAAGTCGCCTTGCGCGAGGCGGAGAAACGCTGCCAGCTGCTGCTCGAAAGCTCGGTGGATGCCATCGCCTACGTGCATGACGGCATGCACATCTATGCCAACCGCTCCTACCTGGTGCTATTCGGCTATGAAGATGCCGATGAGCTGGAGGGGATGCCGATGATCGACCTGATCGGCAGCGCCGACCAGGCCAGCTTCAAGGAGTTCCTGAAGAACTATCAGAGCGCCGAGGGCGATACCGAACTGGCCTGCACCGGCATCAAGGCTGACGGCCGCAGCTTCAAGGTACGCATGAAGCTGTCGCCGGCCACCTACGACGGCGAACCCTGCATCCAGGTGGTGATCCGCGGCGAGAGCGACAACGCCGAACTGGAGGAGAAGCTGCGCGAGATCAGCAGCCAGGACCTGGTCACCGGCCTGTACAACCGCAACTATTTCCTCGAACTGCTGGACAGCGCCGCCGAACGCGCGGTCAATGCCGGTCAGCCGGCCGGCCTGGCCTACATCCGGGTCGACAATTACGCCCGCCTGCTCGGCGACCTGGGCCTGGCGGGGATCGACCTGCTGCTCACCGACCTGGCCAACCTGCTGCGTGCGCACTTCGCCAATGGCGCCCAGCTGGCGCGCTTCGCCGACGACGCCTTCACGGTATTGCTCACCGGGCGCACCCCCGAGCAGTGCCAGGGCACCCTGGGCGAACTGCTGAAGAAGGTCGAGGCGCATTTGTTCGATATCAGCGGGCGCACCGTGCAGACCACGCTGTCAATCGGCGTCGCCGGGCTCAACGAGCAGACCTCCAAGGTTCAGGAAGTGGTCGACCGCGCCCAGCGCTGCGCCGATGGCCTGGGCGAGGGCAATGCGCTCAAGGTCTTCGACCCCGCCGACGAACTGGCCGCCGCCGCCAGCCGTGGCAACCTGCTCGCCATGCTGCAGCAGGCTCTGGACGGCAACGGTTTCCGCCTGCTGTTCCAGCCAATCATCAGCTTGCGCGGCGACAATTACGAGCACTACGAAGTGCTCCTGCGCCTGCTCAACCCACAGGGCGAGGAGGTGCCTCCGGCGGAATTCCTCGCCGCCGCCAGGGACTCCGGGCTGGCCGAGAAGGTCGATCGCTGGGTGCTGCTCAACTCGATCAAGCTACTCGCCGACCATCGCAACAAGGGCCACGACACCCGCCTGTTCGTTCAGGTCTCCAGCGCCAGCCTGCAGGATCAGACCCTGCTGGCCTGGCTCAGCGTCGCCCTCAAGGCCGCCCGACTGCCTTCTGACGCCTTGATCGTGCAGTTCAGCGAACCGGACGCCATCGCCTACCTGAAACAGGCCAAGGCGCTGACCCAGGGCCTGCGCGAACTGCACTGCCAGGTCGCGTTGAGCCAATTCGGCTGTGCCCTGAATCCGTTCAACACGCTCAAGCATCTGCACCTGGACTTCATCAAGATCGATGGCTCCTACTCTCAGGACCTGAATAGCGCCGAGAGCCAGGAAGCCCTGAAAACCCTGCTCGCCAGCCTGCATGCCCAGGCCAAGCTGACCATAGTGCCCTTCGTCGAGAGCGCCAGCGTCCTGGCCACCCTCTGGCAGGCCGGGGTCAACTACATCCAGGGCTACTACCTGCAGGGCCCCAGCCAGTCGATGAACTACGACTTCGCCTCCGACGAGACCTGACGCGGGCGGCGCGCCAGCCGCGTCAGATCCCGCAGGGCCGGCTTGTCAGGTCAAGCCGTCGCGATCGCGATGGCCGAGCAGGTAGAGAATGCCATCCAGGCCCAGGGTCGAGATGGCCTGCTTGGCCGACTGTTTGACCAGGGGCTTGGCGCGAAAAGCCACCCCCAGCCCGGCGATCGCCAACATCGGCAGGTCGTTGGCGCCGTCGCCCACCGCGATGGTCTGCTCCAGTCGCAAGCCCTCGCGTTCGGCCAGTTCGCGCAGCAGATCCGCCTTGCGCTGGGCATCGACGATCGGCTCGATCGCCACGCCGGTCAGTCGCCCCTCGACGATCTGCAATTCATTGGCGTAGACGTAGTCGATGCCGAGCTTGGCCTGCAACTGCCGGGCGAAGTAGCTGAAGCCGCCGGAGAGAATCGCGGTCTTGTAACCGAGCCGGCGCAACTCGGTGAACAGGGTTTCGGCACCTTCGGTCAGGCGTAGGGCGTCGCCGATCTCGGCCAGCACGCTTTCCGGCAGGCCCTTGAGCAGTGCCAGGCGCTCCTTGAAGCTGGCGGCGAAGTCCAGTTCGCCGCGCATCGCCCGTTCGGTGATCGCCGCTACCTGCTCGCCCACTCCGGCGGCCTTGGCCAGTTCGTCGATGACCTCGGCCTCGATCAGGGTGGAGTCCATGTCGAATACCGCCAGACGGCGATTGCGGCGAAACAGCGAGTCGCGCTGAAAGGCGATATCGACGTTCAGCTCCTGAGCCACACTGAGGAACTCGGCGCGCAGGGCGGCCGGATCGGCCGGCTCGCCGCGCACGGAAAATTCGATGCAGCCCTTGCCCTGCTCGACCGGCATGTCCAGCGGCATGCGCCCGGACAGCCGATCGATATGGTCGATGTTCAGGCCGTACTTGGCGGTGATGGCACTGACCCGCTGCAATTGCTCGGCGGTGACCTTGCGGGTCAGCAGGGTGACGATGTGGCGCGCCTTGCCCTGGCCGCCGACCCACTGCTGGTAGTCGGCCTCGGAGACCGGGGTGAAGCGCACCTGCTGCTTGAGCTCATAGGCGGTGAAGAGCACATCCTTGAGCACGGCCGAGGCCTGCTCGGTCTCGGGAATCTCGATCAGGATGCCGAACGAGAGGGTGTCATGGATCACCGCCTGGCCGATATCCAGGATGTTCACGCCGCCCCGGGCCAGCACCCCGGTGATCGCAGCCGTCAAGCCGGGGCGGTCTTCGCCGGTGATGTTGATCAGGACGATTTCGCGCAAGGCGCACCCCCAGGACTCGGTCGATGGACTCTGGCTTGCCAGGCAGGCGGCAAGCCGGTGAAAAGGCGCACATTCTACCCAGTTTCACCGCCGCACGGCCACGCGCGGCGCTTTGCCCCATGCCGGCTCGTCGCTATACTGCGGCGCATCTCCAGTCGCCAAGAGCCGTGCCCTGTGAATCGGCCCGCCCCCGTCAAACCCGACAATTTCTTTCTGCTGCTGTTCCAGGCCCTGCGCCAGCGTCGCATCTCCCTCCCCCTGCGCATCGCCTGCCACAGCCTGCTGCTGGTGGCCCTGGCTCTGCTGATCTACGCCTGGGTGATCGGCATGCAGTTCAAGCATGCGATGCAGCAACAGGCCGAAGCCCTGGGCACCAGCCTGATCACCCAGACGGCCGCTTCGGCGACCGAGCTGCTGGTATCCAACGACATCCTCAGCCTCAATGTGCTGCTCAACAACCTGACCAAGAATCCGCTGGTGGCCCATGCCGCCATCTACAGCGTCGACAACCGCATCCTCGCCGAGGCCGGCTCTCGCCCGAGCAGAAGCATGCTGGGCGAGACCCAGGGGGTCTACTCCACCCCCATCACGTTCCAGGAAGTGATCGCCGGCCATCTGCGCATCAGCCTGGACATGCTGCAGTTCCAGCAGCCGATGACC